>CAMWLX010000080.1 GCA_947175225.1 uncultured Porphyromonadaceae bacterium | reverse complement strand
GAATAATTCTCAATTCTCAATTCTCAATTCTCCATTATTAGAAGGTTAGGGTTACGGTGGCGAGGAGGTTGGTTGTGGCTTGGGCGGCGAAGCCGGCGTAGCGGTAGATGACGGGTTTGCCATCTTCGAGGTAATAGCCGGCTCCGGCATAGCCGTTGTTGCAGTATTTATCATTGAAGATGTTGTAGACTGTCACGCCAACACGGAGCTCTTTCATGCCTGATATTTTCTTGAATGTGTAAGCCAATGCAAGATCAGAGACAAAGTAAGAATCGAGTTTTGCCTCTTCGCTGCGAGCATTGTTCATGTATTGGCTCGATATGTAGCGGCTCATCAAAGACGCTTCAAAATTCTTGACATTGAAGTTGAAAGCATTGTGAAGAATGAAGTCAGGAGAGAATGCTATCGGAGTGTCGCCACAATCGATCGAAATAGGATTGGTCCATTCATCTTCGTAGATATACTCAGTGAAGTTCTTGATACGATTACGCGAAAGAGTCGCGTTGATCTGCCAGTCAAACCAATAGACGGGTCTCAGTGCGCCCTGCAGCTCTATACCCATACGGTAAGACTTCGGGACATTGACACTGATGGCATTGCCTGTGTCGGAAAGTTCACCGGTTACTACAAGCTGGTCTTTATAATCCATATAGTAAAGCCCTGCACCTATGTTGAAAAGAGATGTGCCGTAGGAATATCCCGCTTCATAGTCGAACATACGTTCTGCAACGGGGTAATGATCAGGGTCGCTGTCGGTGAAATTGTCGCGAGTAGGTTCTTTATGAGCCACACTCCAAGATGCATATGCACGGTGCCCACCATCGTTATAAGAAACACCAAGTTTCGGATTGAAGAAATCCCATTTGCGTTTCAAATTGAGAATCCCCATACCATCGATATTCCAGTCGTAGTTGTCACTGATGCCACGAATTGAGTAGTCGATATGACGGTACTGAAGATCGGCGTAAGCAGAGAAACCAGCACCAAAAGAATAGTCTCCACGCAAGAATACGTTGGAATCGAACTTGCGTCCAGTATTGCTGTAATATTCCTGAAGAGGATCGATGGCTCCGATGAAATTGCGCACCCATTTCACCTTTCCAAAATGATTGCCTCGATGCCAGTTGGCGGCTCCTCCTGCTACAAGAGTCAATGCGTCTTTCTGATACCTTACATTGACCATACCTCCTCCGAAATCATTATCGTTGAATTTCAAGCGGATGAGATCTGACTTCTTGATAAGATTACCTTCCGCGTCAAGGAAAGGTTCAAGTCCATATTCCTCGAGAGTGCGGTTGGTCTTGTATTGGTCGTAGTAGCCATCACCCTTAGTATAGTGTAGAGTTGCATTTAAAGTTACATACTGACCTATATATTGGTTGAGAAGAAGTTGGAAATGATGTTGAGTGAAATTGTCGCACTGGTCGGGATAGAATGCCACTGAGCCATCAGATGCGGTGTATCTACCACAAGGATTGTAACGACGGCCATATTCCTGCATCTCTTCTTTTGAAGCGTAGTCCCATGCCATATATGTGCGTTCCTTACCTCCGAAGGCAAGCAGACGGAGTGTAGTATTGTCGGAGCGATAAGCAAGCTGCCCCATATAGCTCCAAAGTTGAGAAAAGGCACGGTCGATATATCCATCTGAACCGATATGGCTGATGCGAGCATCTACACTCCAATGGTCGCCAAAGAGACCGGATGATACTTTGATCGTCTCGCGATTAGAGTTGAAGGATCCGTATGAGGCGGATACCATAGCCGAGCGTTCAGTAGCCGGATAATCAGTCAGCATATTTATAGAAGCACCAAATGCACCTGCCCCATTGGTAGAAGTTCCGGCACCACGCTGTATCTGAATGTCATTGAGTGAGGAAGCAAGGTCGGGCATGTTGACCCAATATACATTGTGGCTTTCGCTGTCGTTGATAGGGACTCCGTTTGCCGTGATATTTATACGCGAACCGTCGGTGCCACGCACACGGAGACTGCTGTAGCCGATTCCTGCGCCGGCATCCCCTGTAGAAATAATGGAAGGAGTCATTTCGAGGAGTGAAGGGATGTCTCGGCCATCATTCTTCTTTCCTATTTCCTTGCTATTTAGGTTGGTGAAGGCTACCGGTGTCTTCACGCCGGCACGGTTGGCCGTCACTTCAACTGCATCAAGAGCAGTATAAACACTGTCGAGGCTCTCTATGAGCGACGAGGCTACGGCATCATCTGCCGAAGCAGGGAGAGCTGCCATGCACATGATGGCTGCACTCCATGAAAAGGGCTTTTTCATGTCTTCAAATTTTTCTTACGCCGGTATTATCCGGGTCAAGTTCAGAGGGTTTGTTCTCAGCCTTTCGGCACCCCTAAATTGAAATGTTATATGTATCCTTTCGGATTCGGGTGCAAAATTAGTAAATAAATTCCATTTTCGCAAGCGAAAATGAAGGTTTATAGGTTTATAGGTTTATAGGTTTATGGGTTTATGGGTTTATGGGTTTATGGGTTTATAGGTTTATGGGTTTATAGGTTTATGGGTTTATGGGTTTATGGGTTTATGGGTTTATGGGTTTATAGGTTTATGGGTTTATAGGTTTATGGGTTTATAGGTTAATGGGTTTATGGGGCGGGGTGGACTATTTTTGGATGGTGTGGTTGCGGGAATCCGGGGAGAGAGCGGAGCGTCGGTAGGAAGGGAGTGATTGGCGATATAGGCGGAATGATTGAGTGCGAAGACTGTCTTCAACAATGATTCTCCTTGCCAGGGAGACGGCTGCTGTATCCCCTAATGTAGAGCCGGAAACTGTCAGCACCCTTGCGATCTGACGAGCCTCGAAATATGCACGGTCATTGTGATGGCGTATAGTAAATGGAATCACATTAGATGGGAAACGTACCAATGCTGACTTAGCTACATGCAAAGCTTGGTCATGGCGACCCTCTTTGGAAAGCGATTCTGCCAACCTAATGAGAGATGCACGCTGAATTGAAGCTTGCGACACTACATCGACTCCGGGATAAGGGGACCGATCGAGTTCTCCCCATCGCATTTTAGGAAGCACATCAAGCGACTCATCGACAAGGATGGTTGAATCAGATGCTTGTGGCATTAATTTTCGCGTGAAAAGTGCTTGCCGGGTGTAGGGGAAAAAGCCGATATACCTATTTTTCTGAAGATTCTGATGCCAGTAGATAGGGCGTGGATAACGGGATAGGGCATTGGTAGCCACTATATCCACTTCGGCTACCTCCCGAAGACCGGCAATGGAGCCTCCCCCCTTGCCGGGAATGGAAAGGAGATCGAATACCCAAGAATCAGCAGTGTCTTTACCCATGATTAACCAACGACTTTTAAATGATGGTGTCGGAGACATATCATCATAAAGGTCTCTCAGAGCCTGCACTGCTCTGACAGTATCTGCATAGACTCCCGGGAAACGCACCGCATTATAGTTTCCAAGAGCTATATCCCCTTCAGTGGCAGTCATTCTTACTCCGTCATGTCCATAGCGTGGCATCATAAGTTGACTTACATACCAGTCACTGCCTAAATAGGCATTACAGATGACAGCCACATCGCGACGCACTCCCATCACTTCCTGAGCAAACCAAAGCGGGAATATGAAATTGTCGCCATCCACAAAGAGTATGGCATCCTCATCAAGCGACTCGAGAAGATTAGATGCATAGTCAAATGTAGCGGAGCGATAAGAACGGTCATGGTCTCGATAATTTTCTGCTAACATCCAAATAGGGAGACTGCACACCGCTACAAGAGCAACCACTCTTGCCCAATTCCGACGCATCGAACGCAGAATCAGCAACATTCCGAAACATATCCAGAGAGCGAATGTCCAGAAACTTCCCATAAAGGAATAGTCACGCTCGCGGGGCTCGCCGGGACCCTGATTGAGATAGAATACGATTGCCACTCCCGTCAGAAGAAACAACACCAACGATACCCACGCAATCTGACGCATCTTTACAGAGGGAAAACCTTTTTTGCTACCTTTGAAAAGCCATATAATACCTATGAGTCCCAATATGAAAGGGAGACACCAATAGACATTTCTTCCTTCATTCTCCACTCCAAGTTCAGAAGGGAGTTGAGACTGCGGACCGAGCATCAGATCATCCAGAGGTGGAAAGCCTGTTATGAAATTGCCATGTTCTATTTCCCCGGTGGATGCCACATCGTTCTGCCTGCCAGAATAATTCCACATCAGATAGCGCAGATACATATAGCCTATCTGATATCCGAACATGTATATCATCGATTGGAAATAAGAAGGGCGCAAAGCATATTTCTCAATTGGTTTCCCGGAGATATCCCGCATAGGAACCGGAGAGCCTAAAGAATCGAATGCCTCTGAAATCCTCACCCGCACCATATTGGCAGAATCCATCCCTGCCCAGTCGCGATAAGCAGCCAAGTCGCCTGAAGATGAAGCGTAGATGCGAGGAATCCACATGTCAAGTTCCGGAGTATATATAGGTTGTGCACGGAATCCTGCTACGACATACCCATGCGCAGAATCTCTTGAAGAAACCTTTTCATTAATCCTACGGTCAGAATCTGTCAAGAATCCGGAGCGAGTCGGTATATGACCATTCTTAACTAATGGACGCATATCTCGACCGCGGAGCTTCATCGCATTCCATGAATAGTCGCGGATAGTGTCTCCTTGCTCATTGACGGAGACTCGCTCTATGCGCATCACACGGCTATAAGGAGTACGGCCATAGAACAATGGAGCCTCGCCATACTGACGGCGGTCAAGATAATCAGAGAAACGGAATATATCTGAGGGATTACCCTCATTGACAGGGGGATTTGCCCAAGCGCGTATAGGGATAAGAATATACACGGAATATCCCACCATCACAGCTGCCAGACACCAGAATGCAGTAGAGAAACCCCGAAAGCGAGTTCCTGACAAAACTGCTATTGCTACCACTATTATCAGAGACACACCCCAGAATGCCAATGCGCCTGACCAATATGGGAAACCAAATGAATTGACAGCAATGACATCTGCCCATTCAGCCAACGCCACCGATCCCGGCATAAGTCCCTTTAAAAGTGCCACTACAAGTAAGCATCCCACTATAAAAGCCAATATTAAGCGAAGATTGCTCCGTTTTGTCTTATTTAGACACCGGGAGGCTATCACCATTGCAATGGCAGGGAGGGCAAGGAGATTGAGCTGATGCACACCTAATGAAAACCCAATGACATACATCAAAACCACGAGCCATCTCACGCGGACAGCCCGACTCAACGAAAATGCCCAACGGAGTGACATCCAGACTGTAAGGGCTGAAAGAAACAGCGACATGGCGTAGACTTCTGCTTCCACTGCACTATACCATGGAGAATCAGACCATGCAAAGCATAATGAGCCAGCTAAGGAGGAGGCTGAGATAGCCAAGGTGCGCCAAACGTTTTTTCCATTGCCTCGCCATATCCAACGCATCAGCGATATTGATATCGAACACAGAATCATCACTGCCAATGCTGTGAAAACTCCCGACATCATATTAATGACCCTGACTTGAACAGCAGGGCCGGGGAAAAAACAAGATACAAAGCGATGGGTCAATGCCCACCCCGGATTGCCAGGAGGATGACCAATCTCAAGCTTTATAGCGGAAATAAGATACTCGGGACAATCCCAATATGAAGCACCGGGATCGACTGTAAGCCAATAGACTATGAGCGATAATAGAAATGCAATCCAGGGGATATAATTTTGAATTTTGAATTTAGAATTTAGAATTAAGATTTTTGAATTTTGAATTGTCATAGTTTTCCCTAAATCACAAAGACGCACAAGCCGTGCGTCCTTACAAGGTTTTCGATAGCAAATCTTCATTTGGTAATACCTTTGTCGAGGAGACGGCGCTTCACTTGCATTCGAAGCCACGTGGGAGTGATGCCAACGAAGAAAATTGCAAGGCGGTTGAGAAGTCCATTTATGTATTGCTTCTTCCCTTTAAGCATCGCATTGATCGCTTTCTCTGCGAAACGATCGGGCTTTGCAACAGCACCAACGCCTACGGCAATTTTCATAAGGTTGTCAGGGAGACCGAAAAGGGATGTAGCGATACCTCCGGGGGCAGCTACTGTGGCAGATGCTCCGTAGTCTTTGAGTTCATAATGGAGCGAACGAGTGAAGACTCTGATATAGGCTTTCGTAGAAGCATACATCGCAAGCCCCGGCATCGGCATCCAGCAAGACATAGATGACATATTGAGTATTCTTCCACTCCCTCGCTGCTTAAACCTGCGAGCAAAATAGAGGGAAAGCATTGTAGTGGCACGGACATGGAGATCAATGAAACAACGTATCTTAGCTTCGGAAGTGTCGGCAAGTTCTCGGAAACTGAATATTCCGGCATTGTTGATGATGAAATCAGGATCAATTCCTTTCGTGCCAATGAAAGCAGCCAACATTGACTCTGCATGAGTGTCGGTAAGGTCAAGAGTAAAGGGGATAGCTTTTATTCCGTATTCATTTTCGAGTGCTATTGCAGCTTGGCGAAGAGGATCAACAGTGACACTCACCATGACAAGGGAACTGCCACGACGCGCAAGCACGCGGCAGAATTCAATGCCGATACCACCATCAGCACCTGTCACTACAGCCCATTTTCCAGTCAAATCTTTCATCTACGATCCACGATTACAATCCACATCTACCATCATCTCTCGACTCTCCGCTTTTTTATCCTTTGTCTTTAATCTTCTCGATTTCTTTACGAATTTTTGGAGGGAGGTCAGGAATAGTGCAATGGCAGGCCATCTCGCGGCTATACATACGGGCTATGCAGTAATTGACGTGTTCGCAACCGCAATGATGGGCGGCTTCAGCTGCAAGTTTATTGATAAAATCCGGTTCCCTAAGCAAAGCACGCCCCATCTGGACAAACTCAAATCCCTCGGAAAGAGCCTTATCCATACTCTCTCCATCTACTACACCACCTACATAGACTAATGGCAACTTAAGTTCATTGCGGAATACCTTTGCATCTTCAAGGAAATAAAGGGGTTTGAACGGTTCTTTAGGTATCATGTATTTCCCTACCATACGAACTCCATATTTCAGCCACCAAAGCTTCATATAGTAGGTCATAGTGTAGATGGGCATTTCCCCGCGCATCACATACATCGGGGCTTTGCTTACGAAACCACCGCTCAACACTATGGCGTGAGCTCCAAGATTTTCTATCTCTTTAGCGACAGTGAGGCAATCTTCGATCTCGAGTCCGCCTTTGAATCCATCGCGCATATTTGTCTTCACCAATACCCCCATGTCGCTTCCGGCAGCTTTCATCACTTCTTCCATGCACATACGCATGAAACGCATGCGGGAATCAAGCGACCCTCCAAATTCGTCGCTACGATGATTCGTGTAGGGAGAAAGGAATTGGGAAATCAGATAGCCATGACCGGCATGCACCTCCACGCAATCAAAGCCTGCGTCGCGGGCAGTGCGGACGGCATCCCCGAAATCGCGTGCCATCTGCTTAAGTTCATCCTTCTTCAATCCGCGTACAATAGTAGGGGAATATAGGTTGAATCCTGTGGAGGCACCTACGGGGATTCCTCCGGCGGTCTTAATGTGGGTCATGTTGCCACAATGCCCAATCTGGATAGAGGCTTTGGCTCCTCGATCGTGGATGCCATCGGTGATTTCACGAAGCGACCCTACTATCTCGGGTCGAAGCCATAGCTGGGTGTCAAATGAGAGAGCCGAACGATTGATGCCTGCGTAGGCCAACGTCGTCATTCCCACCCCCCCGTCTGCAACGCTCCAGTGATAGTCGCGGAGCTGTTTAGTAGGATTATTGTCTTTTCCCATGCCTTCGAAGGCTGCGCTGCGGATTGAGCGGTTGCGCAATTCCACGGGACCAATTTTCCCGGGAGTGAAGAGTCTTTCGTGGTTGGTCACCATATGAAGGGTATAATATATTTACGATTGAGAGATGTAAATTTTTCGCCAAATTCCTCGCAATAGCGCCCATATAGCGACCTGGCGCGAGGACCAAGATTAGCGAATGTCCACATTACGAATATGAGGCCGGGGAGCGACCATGTCAGGATAGCAAATCCCACCCACTCCAAGATTTCGCCGAAATAATTAGCGGAAGTGACATAGCGGAACATCCCTCCCATAGGGATGTAATGGCGATGATCCCCAGGTTTTCTGAGATGCCGGATAATATAGTCTGATTGCCAATTGATGCCCATCCCGGTAAAGAATATCAAACTGCCGATGATGAATTTCAGACTTACAATCCATGAAGTTGGATATGTATCGGCAGGCGACACATAGAAAAGCCACCCTCCAATCAAATAAGCATTGACTACATTGAATATACATCCCAACAATATAATGACCCAAGGCATACGGTTTTTACCCTTGATAAGAAGTGGGAAAATGAATGAGCGTTGGAAATAATGAAACATGAATAATGAAGCCATTGCTATAAGTGCCGGTTGCCCGGCGCGGTCGGAGCAAGCCCAGAGAAAAGCCATGCAGATGAAGACCGGAGCTTCCATAATGATCCAACCCATACGATTGCCTACCGTAGGGCCCCATTTAGGAGTATAGAACATACCATAACCGGGCGTGATGAAGCGGAGAGCCACAAACACCACCACGGCTAAAGCTATCATTATATATTCCACAGTGTGGAACACTATCGGGTCGAAAATTACGTTCATTAAATATAGACATATAGGGGAAGCGTCTCCAAAGGAAAACGTTTCAGTCAATAATCTGTGCAAATTTACTAAATTAACGCGACATTTGCAAAATGATAAGCAATAAACAGACAAATAGACTAATATTTAGCAAAAATCACATGTATAGGGTTCGTATCAAACCCCAAATACTTACCGTCATAATGTCTATTTTCATGGCCTTGCCAATCCAAATATATGCAGACGAACCGGCTTTCATACCGACAAAGGCACAGAAAGGCATCCGGACATCAACGGACGTTGTGGCGGTCGCATTGCCGGCAACGGCTCTTGCTGCCACTCTCATCCAGCAAGATTGGGAGGGCCTTAAGGAGGGAGCTTTTACTGCTGCAGCCACAGCAGGGGCTACCTTGATATTGAAATATGCCATAAAAGAAAACCGCCCTGATTTCAGCAACACACATTCATTTCCTTCCGGACATTCTTCAGTGACTTTTGCTGCAGCAACTTACATTGGGCGCCGCTACGGATGGAAATGGAGTATCCCGGCATATGCATTGTCGACTTATACGGCATGGGGGCGAGTGTATGGCAAGAAGCATTATTGGTGGGATGTGGCGGCAGGAGCCGCTATTGGGGCTGCGAGTGCGATGATCTTTACGCATCCTTATATGCAGAAACATGAAGTGGCGCTCGTGCCTGCAATGAGCGATACGGGCGCCGGAGTTGTGTTGGGTTTTGCGTTTTGAGTGGTGTGTAATTTGTGATACGCGATACGTCAGCTTTTGGATGTGATAGCGCGATAGTCGGCAAGGAAGTTAAGTAGTTGGCTCACGCCAGCTCCCACTCCTACAAGGAAACCTGCAAGCATGCCCAGACGCACATATATGTCATCGATGAAATAAGCGAGAAGTCCCAGGCATCCAAGAGCCATCGGAAGGAGTATGAAGATGAAGCGGATATGCCATTTGCGATAATACAGGGCCTTTTCCACTACTTCTGCCACCGGCATTGTCACCACATCAATCTGCCTGATGCCATGATAGAGCCAGCGATCCATGACTGAACTTATTATAAAGAAGCTGCAAAACCATATTACAATGACCATTCTCCCCTTTAAATCAGGGAAAAGATGCAGATTCATAATATTCAGAGGCACCATCAAAAGAAATAGCAATGCCATATTGGAAAACCAGCGATAGCGTTGCGCAAGGTTCTGAAGAGCTGTTTTTCGCTTGCCATTCATAATAGCGTCGTAAGAGTCTGACTTGCCCGGGATGGAGACGTTGGCACCTTGCCAGTCTTTTCTGATATCATCATTCATATCGGTGTTAAGTTTAATGTCACTAAATTAATATAGTTTAAGACGCTTAATGACGCGCACGGAGTGCGCTAACTACATTTCTTGACGCCGTAAATTGGTCTTAATTTAGTGACATTGGTGTTAAGTTATAAGTTTAAAAAAAATTGTAAGATTTATAAACGCTTTCGAGAATCAAAGATATTTTTGCCGGAGTTTTTCTTTGGCTCTGTGAAGACGTGTGGCTATGTTATTACGCTTTAACCCTATTGTCTCTGCAATCTCATCGTAGGAGTATTCATCGAGCCACATCATCAAGATTGCTTTGTCGATTGGATTCAGAGTGGCAATGCACTCATAAAGGTCTTTGATCGACTCGCGCTTCTCTATAGAATCATCAGCTACAAGAATCACATCTTCGAGTGACGACTGCGAAGGACGGTTGCTTCTGGCACGGAGTGTAGAGACGCAAGTGTTGAGTGCGATTCGATATACCCAAGTGCGTATCGAAGACTCAGACCGGAATGAAGGCATTCCTCTCCATATATTGACGAGGACATCCTGATAGAGGTCTTCAAGATCTTGGGCGTTAGCGGCATATCCAAGGCAAATGCGCCGGATCATTGCATCATGATTCTGTATGGTCTGTTTAAAAATGTGCTCAATCCGTCTCGATTCTGAAGTGACACCAAGTGATTCTGCAAAGAGCATCACCATCTCGGTTAAGACTCTCCATATTGAGGAAGACGTTTTCGTCGTTGTCAGCGTAATCATCGTTTTTTTTATGTTTTAGAAGTTGTTTAAACTTATTTACGAATTAAAAAATTTACAATGAAGAGTTAAACCA
>CAMWLX010000079.1 GCA_947175225.1 uncultured Porphyromonadaceae bacterium | reverse complement strand
TTTTAATTCGTAAATAAGTTTAAACAACTTCGTAAGTAAGTTTAAACAACTTCAGAGGGAGAAGCGTACAAAAGTGCACAAAACTAAGTCAAATATTTGTATTTATTCACAAAATTGATTAAATTTGCAATTTTAAAGGTAAAATGATCATGAAGGTACTGAAATTCGGAGGTTCTTCTGTGGGTTCTCAAGAGGGTCTCACGAATATTAAAAAAATAGTTGAGGGGCAAGATTCCCCGTGTGTGGTTGTAGTAAGTGCGCTTGGCGGTGTCACTGATCTATTGCTGAATACTGCCCGACAGGCCACTGCCGGCGATCCTGCTTATCATGGAGGCGTTGAGAAACTTTATAGCAGGCATCACGACCTTATCAGAAACATTATCACTGACCGTCCGGAAGAATTGATTGAAGAAATAGACACTCTTCTTTCAGAAATAGCATCCATCTATCATGGTCTTTCCCTAATAAAAGATATAAGCGAAAAGACTCTTGACCTGATAGTCAGCTACGGCGAGCGACTCAGCTCAAGGATTGTAAAAAGACTCATCTCAGGCTCGGCAATTCACGATTCGCGTGAGTTTATCAAGACAGAGACAAAACACAAGCGGAGAATGCTTGCTTCTGATCTCACCAAAGAGCTTGTCAAAGAAGAATTCGGATCTGATGTAAAAGGGATCCACATTGTTCCCGGATTTATCTCTACCGACGCTCACTCTGGAGAAGTCACCAACCTCGGACGTGGAGGTAGCGACTATACTGCATCTATTATCGCCGCTGCTCTGGATGCAGAAGTGCTTGAGATTTGGACTGATGTTGACGGTTTCATGACTGCTGACCCGCGTGTTATCCCCACAGCATACACCATCAACTCACTGACATATTTGGAGGCTATGGAGCTTTCCAACTTCGGCGCAAAAGTAATATATCCTCCTACGATCTACCCTGTCTGCGTAAAAAATATACCTATTCTCGTAAAAAATACTTTCAATCCTGATGGTGCAGGATCTGTAATACGAAAGCATATTGAGGATGACAGCAAGCCTATCAAGGGCATATCAAGCATCAGCGGCACCTCTCTCATCACTGTGACGGGCCTGTCTATGGTAGGAGTAATTGGAGTCAACCGGCGTATTTTTACTGCGCTTGCCGACAATGGAATATCTGTTTTCCTTGTTTCCCAAGCTTCTTCCGAAAATTCGACTTCTGTGGGTGTAAGGGATGTAGATGCTGCCGAGGCTGTCCGCGTGCTCGACCATGAGTTTGAGAAGGAAATCGCCACCGGTGCTATGAATCCGATGTTTGTCGAGTCAGGACTCGCTACAGTGGCAATCGTAGGGGAGAATATGAAGCATACTCCGGGCATTGCCGGAAAACTTTTCGGCACTCTTGGCAGGAGCGGCATCAGCGTCATTGCGTGCGCACAGGGTGCAAGTGAGACAAATATTTCTTTTGTGGTCGATGGGCGTTATCTTCGCAAGTCGCTAAATGTGATTCATGACTCATTCTTCCTTAGCGAATATAAGGAACTCAATCTATTTATTTGCGGTATTGGCACTGTAGGAGGAATGCTTATCGAGCAGATTGCATCTCAGAAAGAAGAACTTATGCGGACTCATCGCTTGAAACTGAATGTGGTCGGTATAGCTTCAAGTTGCAAGGCTTTCTTCTCACGTGAGGGAATCGACCTTCACCGTTACAGGGAACTTCTTGAGACGGAGGGCATACCCAATAGTCCCGAGAGATTGCGTGATGAGATTATTGGTATGAATATTTTCAATAGTGTCTTTGTCGACTGCACTGCTTCAAAAGATATTTCCGAACTGTATCAGACCTTTCTTGAGCACAACATCAGCGTGGTGGCTGCCAACAAGGTGGCTGCATCTAATAAGTTTGAGATATATCGCCGTCTGAAAGATACAGCTCTCAGTAGAGGAGTGAAGTTCCTGTATGAAACCAATGTAGGGGCTGGTCTTCCGATCATAGGCACTATCAACGACCTACGTTCATCCGGCGACAAAATCCTGAAAATCGAGGCTGTCCTTAGCGGCACACTCAATTATATTTTCAATGCTATTTCAAAGGACGTGCCATTGTCTGAGACTGTGCGTCTTGCAAAGGAACTCGGATATAGCGAGCCTGATCCTCGCATTGATCTGAGTGGAATCGACGTGATGCGTAAACTCGTCATCCTTACGCGTGAAGGTGGATATCAGGTAGAGCAGGAAGAGGTGGAGCGCAATCTGTTCATACCTGAGGAACTGCTTGACGGGCCGATTGAAAAATTCTGGGAACGCCTTCCTGAACTAGATGCAGATTTTGAAGAGCGTCGTAAAGTTTTGGAAGCAGCAGGTAGGCGATGGCGTTTTGTGGCAAGAATGGATATGGGTAAAATGAGCATAGGTCTGGAAGATGTAGACTCTTCACATCCCTTCTATGGGCTTGAAGGCTCAAACAATATAGTGATGCTTACTACTGAACGGTATAAAAAGTTCCCGATGCTAATCCAAGGATATGGAGCCGGAGCTGCCGTGACGGCTGCCGGTGTATTTGCTAATATAATCTCAACAGCCAACAATTGATGTGGCTTACTCACTATGACCAATTGCTTATGAAGCATCTCATAATATTAGGCGACGGCATGAGCGACTATCCGGTCGCGAGTCTCGGGGGGAAGACTCCTCTTGAATATGCCGATACGCCTACCTTCGATCGTCTGGCTGCCATGGGAAAATCAGGTCTTCTCGTGACAATCCCGGAAGGTCTTCAACCGGGTAGCGAAGTAGCAAATGCTTCAATATTGGGCTACGATATGGCCAAGGCTTATGAAGGGCGTGGACCATTGGAAGCTGCGAGCATCGGCTACGTCCTTGCTCCTGAAGATTTGGCATTGAGATGCAATATAGTTGCTCTCGACGATGGAAAGATTTTGAATCATCATGGTGGTCATCTTAATAGCGCAGAAGGGAGAATGCTAATAGAATGTCTTGATAAGGAATTGGGTTCATCAAAAGTGAAGCTTATTCCCGGCATTCAGTATCGTCATCTTCTCGTTGTCAAGGGTGGGAGCAAATACATAGAGTGTGCCCCTCCTCACGATCATCCGGGAGAAGAGTGGGAAAAACTTCTTGTGGCGCCAATGGAGAATGCTCCTTTGGAAGAAGGACGCCTTACACCGCAAGAGACAGCTGATCTGATCAATGACTTAATATTGCGTTCCCAAAAACTGCTTTCAGCGCATCCTTTTAATGATGGGCGGAAGATTAAGGCAAACTCAATCTGGCCATGGAGCGGAGGCTACCGTCCGGCTATGCTGACCCTCACGGAAATGTATCCGTCAATAAAAACCGGAGTTGTGATTACGGCAGTCGACCTTATAAGGGGTATCGGTATATATGCAGGTCTTACTCCGGTAGATGTGGAAGGAGCTACCGGAATGGCTGACACAAATTATGAGGGGAAAGCAGAAGCAGCCCTGGCGGCTTTGCGCGAAAATGATTTTGTCTTTCTACATGTTGAAGCTTCTGATGAGGCAGGACATGACGGTGATCTGCAGCTTAAACTAAAGACGATCGAAAATCTCGATAAAAGAATAGTTGATCCAATTTTGAAAGAGATTTCCAACTGGAATGAGCCGGTGGCAATCGCTCTTCTTCCGGATCATGCCACCCCTGTCGAATTGCGTGTCCACAAAGGAGAACCGGTTCCTTTCACCATCTGGCATAAAGGTATATCTCCTGATGGTGTCTCTTCCTATTCTGAGGAGACTTGCGCGAATGGTGGGTATGGCCTATTGAAACTCGGAGAGTTCATGCAAGAATTTATGAAAATAAAATAACCCCCACTATAACCCCATAACCCTTAAGTTGAGGTAACGAAACTTAAATTATTATGAAATATTACAGCACCAACCATACAGTCCCCGAGGTTACACTCCGTGATGCAGTAGTCAAAGGACTTGCTGCCGACCGCGGTCTCTTTATGCCTGAAAGAATTGAAAAGTTGCCAAAAGAGTTTTTTGAAAATATCGATGAGCTGTCACTGCAAGAAATTGCAGTGAGGGTTGCTGAAGCCTTTTTCGGAGAAGATGTAGATTCAAAGGCTTTGGAAAAGATTGTAAGAGATACTCTGTCGTTTGATACTCCGGTGGTGGAGGTGGAAAATAATATTTATAGCCTTGAACTATTCCACGGACCAACTTTGGCATTTAAAGATGTAGGAGCTCGTTTTATGGCTCGCCTGCTGCAATATTTCATCAATAAGGATTCCGATGGCACAACTGTCAATGTGCTTGTTGCTACAAGCGGCGACACCGGCTCAGCCGTGGCAAACGGTTTTCTTGGTGTTGATGGAATTCATGTCTACGTCTTATATCCGAAAGGAAAAGTAAGCCCTATTCAGGAGTGTCAGTTCACTACACTCGGAAAGAATATTACGGCTATTGAAGTAGACGGAAATTTCGACGATTGCCAAAGGCTCGTGAAAAGTGCTTTCCTTGACGACGAATTGAACTCAAAGCTTCTTCTGACATCAGCTAATTCAATAAATGTAGCGCGTTTCCTTCCGCAAGCATTCTACTATTTCAGTGGCTATGCTCAGTTGAAGGCAAAAGGTAGGGGAGCGGATATTGTAGTCTGTGTGCCAAGTGGGAATTTTGGAAACATAACTGCCGGATTGATTGCTCTCAAGATGGGGCTTCCCATAAAGCGCTTTATTGCTGCCAATAATGCAAACGATATCTTCTATAAATATCTGCTTACAGGAGAATACACTCCCAAGGCAAGTGTCCAGACGTTTGCTAATGCTATGGATGTGGGCGATCCGAGCAATTTTGCTCGAATCCTCGACCTTTATGCTGGAAAGCACGAAGTGATAGCTTCCTTGATAAGCGGCAATGCATTTAGTGATTCTGAGATAGCAGAGACAATGAAGAAGTGTTATGAAAAGACGGGTTATGTGCTTGATCCGCATGGAGCTTGCGGCTATTTGGCATTGAAGCAGCTATTGAAGGAAGGTGAGACAGGTCTTTTCCTTGAGACAGCTCATCCGGCAAAATTCCGTGACGCCGTCACGGAAATAATTGGTTGCGAGATCGAAATTCCCCGGCGTCTGCAAGAATTCATGAAAGGAAAGAAGCAATCAGTGGAAATGTCTGCTAATTTTGCCGACCTCAAGAATTATTTGATGAGTATCTGATGAATTGCCATTAACTTGTAACTGACGCACGGATCGTGCGTCCTTTTTTTGTTTACAATCTGACGACATTTTTCAACCTTTGTGAATATGGATTGTTTTTAAAGTAAAAAATATTCAACCCGATAGAAATAATACAATCAATTTATTTATTAACTGATTTTACTATGAAAAAGACGATTCTACTGCTTTTCGCTTTCGTAGCGGCCCTTACGGGAATGGCTCAGGTGCAGATTCCTTATCAGGAACTTCCTTATAATGTGCATTATCATTGGGGGATTGTCGATGTGAACATTGGTCATGGAAAAGTGACTCTTTCTTCACAAGGCAACCAGTTTAACGCAACTCTCGATGGCAATACAATTCCTTGGGAAGGACGTATCTTCTGTGTCAGCGATACCCTGAACGCCACAATGACTCCGGGCACTCCTTATAGCCATGAGAGGGTAGACTATGAAAATGGATGGTATCTGAAGCCTAAGGTGATGGAATATCGTAGCGACGGTTTCGTAGCTTCAAATCCTGCTAACTACAAAAATATCCAAGGTCAAGGCAATCTTGACGCAGATGCCAACACAATGGAAGCAGTGACTGTCACCGCCGATATGCTCGGGATGTTCTACTATTTCCATGAAATTGATTTTGCGAGCATGTCCCCTGGTCAGCAGATAACAATTCCGATAGAAGGTGGATATGCCCAGTCGGTGACTGTGACATATAACGGACCTTCTAATTTTGGAGGATATTCTACATATTCTGTCTCTTTCGAGTATACCTATCAGGGAGCAGCTACCGGCTATGCCGTACAGGCACAGGTGGATCAAAGCAGCAGGATTCCGGTGCTCTTGAGTGCAGAGCTTGCTATCGGACATGTGGAGATGATATATGAATAATTGAGAATTTAGAATTTGCTTAATATATTTAATGCGGTTCGCTTCATTTATAAAAAGCGAGCCGCATTACTTTGATTTCTAATATTAATGAATTTCCAGAGACATCTTATATATCTCGGATATTGATAGTTGTGGGAGGAAAACTCTCTCCATCATATATGACTGTAGAGGCAGACATATCTATAATCCGGATAAAGATGGCGACAAAGACTTGTCTTGCCGGACTGTCTTGGACCGGTAATGACAATAACAGGATAATATTTAGCTGCTTCTTCGATTTTTGATGAAAGAATTCTCGGAATATACTCATTCATACTTCAAAATATTTTAAGTACAATGTCACTAAATTAAGACCAATTTACGGCGTCAAGCAATGTAGTTAGCGCACTCCGTGCGCGTCATTAAGCGTCTTAAACTATCTTAATTTAGTGACATTAATTTCAATTATAGGTCCATACGCTTAAGCTGAGTCACATACAATATGACTCTATGTGTAAGCGTGTGCCGTTAATGCCATGCGGTGGTTTTAGATGATTTCGAGCGTCATTCATAAGTACAACCTATGAATGTGTCAGCTCGCATAGTTTCCGTTTTCTGATAAGTATTCAGTGTATAAGGCAATGACGCGAATAGTTCTTGAAAATTTGAGTTCTAATCTTTGCCCTTTTGTGAAGTTCGATTGAGCTTCTTCGGCAGGGCTGGCTGTTTTTTCGTGCAAGTAAAGCACTGTGGCCAGTGGTGGGGATAAGGCAAGAGTGGAGACGGAGGCGCAAAGCAACGCGGCTCTTGAATATATGACTGCACAATAAAAAATTGAGCTTGTCAACAAAGTGAATCTTGAAATTTTATATTAACTTTGTAGCGTAAATCTCTTGATATGGAAAAACTTGATGTTTTTGACTGCTCAAATGTTTTTATTGCGAGCTTTTTCACGGATGACCGCGGCTGCGCTCACTGCAACCGTGAGCATACTCTGATTTATATTCTCTCCGGAGAACTGGAGATAAATGACGGTGGAAAAAAGACAATCCTGCACCCGGGAGACTGTGCTTTCATGCGCCGAGATAACAGAATGTGGCTACAGAAACGAGCCTCAGAAAATAAGCCTTACCGTTCCGTAGTCATGAAATTCTCACGCGATTTCCTAAAGGATTTTTTTCATAACATAAATCAGCGCGAGATACCTCCCGACTCTAAAAGAGAGAAGGTGAGCCTGATGAAGTTTCCCTCCAATCGGCTTGATGTAAGAAGTCTTTTTGAATCATTGGTCCCTTATTTTGATGCAGGTGTACAACCGGATGAAGACATCCTAAAGATGAAGATGAACGAAGGTATGCGGGCTATCCTTAAGACCGATGTGAACCTATATGCTTCACTTTTTGATTTCGTCGAACCTTGGAAGATAGATATTGTGGATTTCATGGAGAAGAACTATATGAACGAACTATCTATGGAGGAGATGGCATATTACACAGGACGTAGCCTCGCGACATTCAAAAGAGATTTCAAGAAAGTAAGTGAGCTCACACCTCAGAAATGGCTGATACGCCGGCGACTGGAAGCCGCTCGTGACCTTATCCTTAAAGGAGGCAGAAAAGTATCAGAGATATGTTTCGATGTTGGTTTCAAGAACCTTTCTCACTTCTCAAAACTCTATAAAGAGATGTATGGGATTGCCCCGACACTTTCTGCAATATGATCCTTCCGACAAAATAGTTTGAGCCTTGCAACAAAGCGAGGCTATATTTTTTGATGTAATTTTGCATCATGAAAAAATAAATATACAAGATATGGAAAATATATTTGAAAGAGACCGTAACGGTGAGGTCATATCTCCAAATGAACCTGGATATGAGCTCTTGATTGACGACATTTTTTCCTGTATGGAAATCGCCCAGGAACTTTCTACTGTAAGCATCCGCGATCAGAAACGCGTACACGAACTGATGGGAGAGATACTTGGCAAGCCGCTCCCCGAAAGTACGACAGTACTACCACCGTTCTATATAGACTATGGCAAGCCTGTGACCATCGGAGAAAACTGTTTCATCCAGCAGTGCTGCACGTTCTTCGGTCGCGGTCAGATTACTATCGGCAACGGTGTCTTCATCGGTCCGAAGTGCAACCTTATCACCATCAACCATGATGTTAATCCCGAAAACCGAAGTGCCACATACGGACGGCCGATTGTCATAGAGGATAAAGTATGGATAGGCATAAACTCTACGATACTTCCCGGAGTCAGAATCGGTTACGGCGCGATAGTCGGAGCGCAGAGTGTGGTCACACATGATGTTCCACCCATGACAGTAGTGGCAGGCAATCCTGCTCGTATAATCAAAAGATTGAGCTGTAATGAGTGAAAATAAATTTAGCCGAAGAGGATTCCTTAAAACTCTTGGAATGACTATGGGTGCGATGGCTTTGGAACCTACCTACAATAAAGTGCAGGCGGCTACCAATATCCTTGAACGGAAGGAAGGCAAATCTATCTACGGAGGCATTCCCCTCCGCACTCTAGGTTCGGGTAATACGGCTTTCAATGTATCAGCTCTTGGATTCGGTGTTATGGGCATGACATACAACCGTTCTCAACACCCGGACAAAAAACAATGCATCCGTCTTCTGCATGAGGCTGTTGACAGAGGAATCACTCTTTTCGACACAGCAATCATCTATGGTCCGCTAACGAATGAGATTCTTGCAGGTGAAGCCTTGTCGGAGTTTCATGGAAAGATCAACGTTACCACAAAATTCGGACATGAAGTTGTAAACGGAAAAGGCACGGGACGTCAGGACAGCCGTCCCGCTACAATTCGACAATACTGTGAGGAGTCTCTGCGACGATTGAGGACAGACTGCATCCCAATGTTCTATCAGCATAGGTTTGACCCCAATACACCGATAGAGGATGTTGCCGGAACAATCTGTGATCTTATGAAGGAGGGGAAGGTGTTACACTGGGGAATGTGTGAGGTCAGTCCCGAAACAATCCGTAAAGCTCATGCGGAATGCCCACTTACCGCTGTCCAAAGCGAATATCATCTGATGCACAGGATCGTTGAGGAGAACGGTGTTCTTGATACCTGCAAGAACCTTGGTATAGGATTCGTGCCATATAGTCCGCTAAACCGTGGTTTTCTCGGAGGCAGCATAAACGAATACACCGTTTTCGACCGCAATAACGACAACCGACACACACTTCCACGGTTTCAACCCGAGGCGATGAGAGCAAATACAAGGATAGTAAACGTGTTGCAGGACTTCGGACGGAAGCGTGGCATGACCTCCTCGCAAGTTGCTCTTGGCTGGCTGCTGCAAAAGGAACCGTTCATCGTTCCGATTCCAGGTACCACAAAACTATCGCATCTGGAAGAAAACCTCAGGACACTGGATTTTGATGTGTCGACCGAAGAATGGAAAGAATTAGAACTTGCAGTGGCACAAGTACCCGTAGTAGGCGACCGCTACAATGCAGAACAGCAGAAGCAAGTAGGATTTTAGAACAATGTCACTAAATTAAGACCAATTTACGGCGTCAAGCAATGTAGTTAGCGCACTCCGTGCGCGTCATTAAGCGTCTTAAACTATCTTAATTTAGTGACATTAGATTTTAGAAATAACGCAATCATATATGAAAAGAATCGTTTTTATTTTATCAATGGTGATTGGTTGCTTGTCAATCAATGCCAAAACGCTGATAGTATATTACAGCTACACCAATAATGTTGAAAAGATCGTCAACGAACTCAGTCGTCAGATAGAGACCGACGTAGTTGAAATAGAACCGGCGGAGAAAGGGCTTGACTATGCAACCAACAACTACGCAATCGGAAGTGCCCAGATCAGTGCCATTAAAAATAATCCCGACGACATCTCCTCCTATCCGGCAATAGACCCGGTAAATGTGAATCTCGAAGAATACGACACCATAATCGTAGCCGCGCCACTGTGGTGGAGTCAGATGGCTGCACCTTTGCAGACATATCTTTTTCACAATGGCAGGGAAATGGCCGGAAAGAATATCGGGCTGATTGTATCGAGCGCAAGCAGTGGCATAAGCGGAGTCGAGTCGGATGCGAAACGTCTTATTCCCGACGGTCATTTCCTGAATCCAAGTCTCTGGATTCGCAGTTCCCAAACTTCAAACGCCTCATCCATGCTTGAAAGCTGGCTAAAGGAGATTGACTATGAGAAGCTGACGAGCGGAATTGACCCTATAGCCAAAGACCTTGTTACTGATTTCACAGTCTACTCTTTGTCTGGGAAACAGCTTATGTATAAATCAAAATCCATTGACAGCCTGCAAGCCGGTATCTACATTATCAATGGAAATAAAACCCTCATATCACGATGAAAAGAGTAATAATAACGCTAATCAGCATAGCCTGCATTATCAACCTTATGGCACAGACAAAAATAGTACAGACAGCCGGACGCGATGCACTTGGTGAGTTTGCTCCCGAGTTCGCCCACTTGAATGATGACATTCTCTTTGGAGAGGTATGGAGCAGAAACGATCTCCTCTCTCTGCGTGACCGCAGTTTAGTCACCATCACTTCTCTCATTTCACAGGGTATTAAATATTCCTGCCAACGTGAAGCACTGGCATGGAGCGGCAAAAGATTCATGGTTCGCACACTTGGCATTCTCCGTTCCGAGTGAAGAATCTGAAAACGTATGGCTTGAACCTGTTACTGATGAACAGTATCTTTCTATTGAGTGAATAGCAAACGGTGAGACTCTCTACCAAGGAGGAGCTTACCGTTTGTTTATTTCAGTAATAGGCTCAATGATCACAAAGGATGTGTAAGAGATTGGATTTACAGGATAATCGTCGTAGACAAGAGTTCGGATTAGGCTGGTGTTCGACACCTGTAGCTTATACAAATCTACGA
>CAMWLX010000078.1 GCA_947175225.1 uncultured Porphyromonadaceae bacterium | reverse complement strand
ACGCCGATGGTACTGCGAAAGCGGGAGAGTAGGTAATCGCCGCCTTAGTGAAGCCGGGACTCGAAAGAGCCTCGGCTTTTTTGTTTCGGAAAAATTGACCAATTGAAATACGATTCTGCATATATCTTGCGTTATAATTAAGTATGATTAGACTAAGACTTTTTCTGTCTTCAATTCTCATGCTCGTTACGATTATTGCATTCGCTGAGAATGTAAAAATTTCCGGTAAAGTAGTAGATGGAGAAGACAAACCAATAGAATTCGGAACTGTCCAGATCAAGGGTACTGCTATAGGTACGAACACTGATCTGGAAGGTCGTTATTCACTTAGTGTCGCTGAAAGTGACACTATTACTGTCATGTTTAGCTGCATAGGTTTTAAGACTGTAGAGCGAGTCCTTATTGATGCTAAAGGGGATGTGACGCTAAATGTACGCCTTTATAATGACACTAAACTTCTCGATGAAGTCCAAGTAGATGGATTCCGAAGCAATATCAATGGTATGCAGACTTTTGATGCCGAATCTTTCAAACTTTCTCCGGATGTCAGTGGTGGAAGCGTAGAAGCTGTAATCGCAACTATGCCGGGTGTGAACGCCAACAATGAAATGTCTTCTCAATATTCTGTGCGTGGCGGCACTTTCGATGAAAACTCTGTATATATCAACGGAGTTGAAATCTATCGTCCTCAGTTAATGAAAAGCGGTCAACAGGAGGGCCTTTCTATTATTAATCCTGACATGGTTGGTAATCTGAAATTTTCGTCAGGAGGTTTCCCAGCCCGATATGCCGATAAGATGTCTTCAGTTCTTGACATCGCATACAGAGATCCTGAATCTTTTGAACTTAAGGTGACCGGCAGTCTGATGGGTGCTTCTCTTGGATTGGGCACTAATTCAGGAAAATTTTCAATGCTTCATGGCCTTAGATATAAGAAGAACAATTCGTTGTTAAGTAGTCTTGAAACAAGAGGGGAGTATGATCCAAACTTCTTCGACTATCAGACCAATATGACTTATAAAGCTTCCGATAAGTTCAGTGTCAATTTCCTCGGTAACGTTGCCCTAAACAATTACAATTTCACCCCGACTGATCGCGAGACAACTTTCGGAACATCTGAAAATGCCAAATCTTTCAAAGTATATTTTGATGGAGAAGAAAAAGATAAATTTCAGACGTATCTTGGATCTTTAAGTCTAACATATAAAAAGAACAGAGCAACATCTTTTACATTTGGACTGTCAGGATTTTTAACTGATGAACTCGTAAGTTACGATATTTCCGGAGAATATTGGTTGAATCAAGCCGGAACCGGAGGTGATGAAGGAATAGGCGGCGAAATCGGCGTAGGCAAATATATGGAACATGCTCGAAATCGACTCCGCGCATCAGTAGTGCAAACTCTTCTCAGAGGAAATACCAGAATTAAGAATAATCACATAACATACGGTATCACTTACCAGCACGAAACATTCAAGGATCGTTCTAAAGAATGGGAGTGGCGTGACTCCGCAGGTTATTCTCTTCCGACTCAACCGGAAGGAGTGCACCTTATCTATAATCTTTCGTCTCGTCAGGATATGCAAGCTAACCGCTTTGCAGTGTTTGGAGAAGATGCACTTTACTTTGAAACTTCAAAAGCCTACATAACCCTGAATGCGGGTATACGCTTATCTTATTGGGATTTCAACAAAGAATTTTTAGTTTCTCCAAGAGCTAATGTGAGCATTGCTCCTGTCAACAACAATCAGTTGACATTCCGAGCTGCAGTTGGGCTTTATTACCAATCTCCGTTCTATAAGGAATACCGTGCAACTGTCACTGATGAACTTGGAAATGGTTTTATCCAACTTAACCGAAGTATAAAGTCGCCTCAAAGCCTTCAATTCATAATTGGGACTGACTACACTTTCAGGGCTATGGATCGACCATTCAAGCTGACAGGGGAAGCTTACTATAAAGCTTTGTCGCGTCTGATCTCATACGAATACGATAATCTAAAAGTAGATTATACCGGTGTCAACGATTCCAAAGGTCATATCATGGGTCTGGATATGAAACTTTTCGGCCAGTTTGTTGAAGGTTCTGATTCCTGGATATCATTTTCTCTGATGAATACTGAGCAAACACTTGACGGAGTAAAAACTCCTCTTCCAAGCGATCAGAGATATTCTTTGGGACTATTTTTTACAGATTATTTCCCAAAATTCCCAAAACTGAAGTTTTCTCTTCGCGGAATTTTCTCTGATGGCTTAACTATGACAGCCCCCCATGTTTCTCGCTCAGTAAACTATTTCCGTGCTCCTGCATACAAACGTGTGGATATTGGATTTTCCTATCGTCTCGTAGGTGGAGAACAGGAAGGAGTCAGACCATATAATTTTTGGCGACATTTCAAAGACATTTCTCTTGCTTTGGATGTTTTCAATCTCTTTGATATTTCAAATGTGAGTGGATATTATTGGGTGACAGATGTCAATGGGATTAAATACGCCGTTCCTAACTATCTTACCCGGCGGCAAATCAATTTAAGACTCTCCTTTGAACTCTAAAAACATCGTAAGCTGATTGTATTATGACAGAAAATATATCATCCGATATTAATAGGACATACGATATCACAGATATTTCCCGATATTTCGACAGAAAATCGGGCAATACTAATCCTGAGACTTATGCGGTGTATTATGAGGTGGACAGTGCTATTAATAGTACAGAAGCACCCATTAGAGTGCTCGGACTTACTATTGCTCTTTGCGTAGAGGGTGAAGGTGAAGTAGGGATTGGGGTAAAGAAGTATAAATTCAGCAAAAATAGCCTTATGCTTCTTAATCCTAACCAATATGTGCATTCTTTATACTCTAAAAGTCCTGTTAAGATTAAGGCGATAGGATGTAATCTGGAGATGATTGAGTCTATAATGCCAAAAATTTCAAATCTTCTCCCATTGATAATTCACAATCCTATCGAATCTATAAGCCAATTATCTGAAGAAAATTCTTCGGATATTCAGGAGTATATGAGAATTATCGGAGAGAAACTCAAAGGAATCAATTCGCCACTTAAAAGGACAAAAGTCAGCAATCTGATTCAGGCACTACTCTGCGAAATAATTGAAAAACACTATGACTCTAAGGATGGAATTGAGAAGCCTCAGACTCGAAAGGAAGAAATCTTGTCGAAGTTCATAATTGAAGTCCTTATGAATTTCCGTTCAGAAAGAAGCGTTGCTTTCTATGCTGACAAACTGTGTGTCACTCCAAAACATCTTTCAGCGGTAGCAAAAGACATCACGGGACATACAGCAAGCGAGCTTATAGATCACTACGTGATAATGGAAGCAAAGATCATGCTCGCCGAGACTGCACTGACTATTCAGGAAATTTCTAATAAACTGAACTTTGCCAACCAGTCTTTTTTTGGAAAATACTTTAAACATCTGACCGGCTATTCACCTTCCGAGTTCAGAAAGATGACATATATCCAATCATGACAATCCCCAATTATTAACGAAATTTATCATTATAAATATGGCACAAAAACCCAGCATACCCAAAGGAACACGTGACTTCTCTCCAATGGAGATGGCTCGTAGAAATTTTATTTTCGATACAATCCGTGAGGCGTTCCGACTTTTCGGATATCGTCAAATAGAAACTCCGGCTATGGAGAATCTCTCTACTTTGATGGGAAAATACGGAGAAGAGGGGGATAAACTTCTTTTTAAAATCTTAAATTCCGGTGATTTTCTTAAAGATGTGAATGCTGCAGATCTTGAAGCTCACAATCTTCCGAGATTGACAAACCAACTATGCGAAAAAGGTCTAAGATATGATTTGACGGTGCCCTTTGCACGCTTTGTAGTGCAGCACCGCAATGAAATACAAATGCCATTCAAGCGTTTCCAGATTCAACCGGTCTGGCGCGCAGACCGTCCGCAGAAGGGCCGTTATCGTGAATTCTATCAGTGTGATGCCGATGTGGTAGGATCAGATTCTCTTTCTAATGAAGTTGAACTTCTTTCCCTCATCGACTATGTGATGGGAAAACTCGGAATAAGAACTTGTATCCACGTCAATAATAGAAAAATTTTGACAGGAATCGCAGAAACCATAGGGGAAGCTGACAAAATTGTAGACATTACAGTCGCCATAGATAAAATAGACAAAATCGGTATTGATAATGTAAATGCAGAACTCCGTGAAAAAGGTCTAAGTGAGGAAGCTATAGAAGCTCTTCGCCCATTGCTTGAGCTTGATGGCACAAACGAAGAAAAACTCGAAAAACTCTCTCAGATTCTTGCCGAAAGCGAAATCGGCATGAAGGGAGTGGAAGAGATGAAAGAAGTTATTGAAGGTTTTGAAAATATCGGTCACTCATGCTATGTTGAACTTGACGTATCACTCGCCAGAGGCCTCAACTACTACACCGGCACCATCATTGAAGTGAAGGCACTTGATGTAGAAATTGGTTCTATCACTGGGGGCGGCCGTTATGACAACCTCACAGGTGTCTTCGGAATTTCCGGCTTATCAGGAGTAGGTATTTCATTTGGAGCTGACCGAATCTACGATGTCCTCAACGCTCTTGATCTATATCCTAAAGAAATTTCAGGAAGTGTAAAAGCACTTTTCATCAATTTTGGAAAAGATGAGGCTGCTGCATCTATGAAGTGTGTAAAGGCTCTTCGCGAAGCTGGAGTATCGTCGCAGTTGTATCCAGACTGCGCTAAAATGAAGAAGCAGATGCAGTATGCAAATTCGGAAGGTATTGAATATGTCGTCATGATAGGAGATACGGAACTCGTCAATGGCACTGCAACTGTCAAAAATATGACTGACGGCACACAAACCACTGTGCCACAGTCAAAACTTTCAGAAGTGATATGTTGAAATTTGAATCATTTCTTCTAAGTCAACCATGTTGCCCTGAAGAAACCGCTACCGACAGATATTATTTCAATCTGACCAACCGGCTGATAGAAATAGCTGAAACTAACAGCAGGGTGACCGGGGTGCATGATGCCATAATAGAGCGGGCTGCTCTCTGCGTCGCCGGATACTTTCAAGACATGATAGCCGATGCCGGCCTATGGCATGGCTTCACGGATGAATGTCGTCGGCTCTATGGCACTCCCGTTCCCTTCTTTTCAGTATCTGAAAATTATATTGATTATGAACTGAATAGAGAAGATATAGGGTTCCTTGTCTGGTATGCAATAGCGATGTATTCCGACGACAGAAAAGTATATCCATTCGCTCCTGAGATTGTAGCATTGGCAGATGCTTGGTATGGAGAACTCGAGTCAGTATACGATGAATCCCCAATACCGGTAGGATATCACCTTGCTCATGAACTTGACGTGTATTCAGAAGAGGATCAAGAGATGATTCTTAAACTTGGAAGCTGGCTCTATCTCCATAGTTGGCTTCTTCGCCCGGCATTTGCTCTGACTGCAAATCAGATAGTTTCGGAGATGGTGGCTTCCGAAAAAGGGAATGAAGAAATCGCCAATTCAATTCAAGATGCTGTCAAGAAAGAGCCAACTGGCCCTCTTGCTCTTTATGTAGGAGAGTGGGTTCACCTCACAATCAATTATAAGCTTTCAAGAAGAAGAGAACGCAAGGAGGAGAAATTGACTCACCCGGCATTCCAACGTCTGACGGCTGCCACAGGAGGGTCGCCTGTAAAATTTATAGAAGGATATAAGGCATTCAATGAGTTCCTGATTGATCATCTTGGTTGGAAACCCGGAGAAGAGCATCTTGTCCAACTGAAGGATTGTCGTGATTTTGTACTTATGGCCAATCCCCAGAAGGGACTTCTTGTAGCCACTAATATTTGCAGATGCATCAAGGCTCCTTCAAACGCTATGTATAATGCAGAATATGCTTCAACTCATGCCATCGATCTCTTGACCGAAAGAGGAGTGTGTCCTCACGATCTTCTCGCTTATATTTGCGAGAATGGTTGGCTTCCAGATGCTAAGTTTCCCGGCTCTGACGACTACGATCTCGTAGCTCGATTCCACGATTTTATTGCTCGTTGCTATCTTCAGCTGTATTATAGAGGAGACTGAACTACTGCGAAGGGCAGAACAATCTTATGAGAATAAATAATCAATCCCCTGACTTTTTTAAGAAAGATAGGGGATTGATGGCAATTATATTTATAATTTTCCAAAGAGCGCTTTAATTCTAAGAGCGATCACTCCAAAGACAGCTTCTCCAAATATGCTTGAGTTCATTTTTGATGTGCCAAGCTGTCGGTTGACGAATATAATTGGAATTTCAACAACCTTGAATTTCTTTCTCCATGACTTGAATTTCATTTCTATCTGGAATGCATAACCTTTGAATTCGATTTTATCCAAATCTATTGCTTCCAAAACTCTCCTTCGATAGCAAACATATCCCGCAGTAGAATCCCGGAGTGGCATCCTGGTGATAAATCGAACATAGGCAGATGCAAAATATGACATCAGCACTCTTCCCATGGGCCAATTGACAACATTCACACCGGTGATATAGCGCGACCCTACGCATACGTCGGCTTCTCTATCCTTACACTCATGATACAATCGCGTCAGATCATCAGGATTGTGTGAGAAGTCGGCATCCATTTCGATTATGTACTGATAATCTCCGGCAAGAGCCCATTTGAAACCATGAATGTATGCTGTGCCAAGCCCAAGTTTCCCGGATCGACATTCAAGATTGATTCTTCCGGGATATTCCGTCATGGCTGTCCTGACTGCGTCTGCTGTGCCGTCGGGTGACCCATCGTCAATTACAAGGACATCGAATCCATCCGGCAGCTTCATCACTGTTCGAAGCATCGTGCTGATGTTCTCAATTTCGTTGTATGTCGGTATGATGACAAGTACGTCGCTCATCGTTGTGTTTGTTTCGGATAAATAGATTTAATGGGAGTAATCCCTCGTTTTCAATGCAAAATTACCAAAAATTATCCATTCTACAAAATTCAGAGCGCGATATTATATTTCTTTAGAATTTCTATCGGGTGATATGACTGCTTAGCCTTCCTGAGCCCTTCATCTCCTGAATCATCTTCACGGTTGATGTAGAGAATTTCAGGATGTCTTTCTCTCATTAAGGCTGCATATTCTTTGTTGATTTTCTCATAGCTTCCTTCAAAAGCACGGGATGCCTTTTCAACGTGTACGAACAGAGTGTCGTTTTTGACATCGCCAATAGTGAAAGCTGCAATTTCATCTCCGACCATAAGCACGGCTCCTTCAAGGCGGATATCTCCTTCCTTGATCAAGTCGAGCAGCTTTCTTGTCATGCGCCTCTCTTCTATAGCCATCGTAGATTCGTCTCCTTCTTCATCGATGATAGTCATGAAATCGAGTGCTCCATCCACATTGGAAGCATCGAGAGGAACTATCTTGTGATCAGGATAAAGAGAGTCGAATTTATTCACATGATTACGCTTCTTTCCCATCTTCTTTCCAGAAAGAGTAGAAAGCATATTGGCATCATATAGATAGTCGCCCCAATCTTCCAGAGGATTGATAGATTCAATTCCAGCTTCTTCGAGTGAATCAATTGCGTATTCAGGGACAGCTGACAGCACAGGGGATATGCCATTGAGGTTGCAATAATTGCGGATTTTCTCCAGACTATCTTTTAAAGGCAGTTTCCCGACCGGAAGAGAAAACGCCGGGGTGTCGGTGTCATTTTCCACAACTCCTTTTATGAAAAGCGTATCGTCGGAAATCGCATATTCATACTTGAAATAGTCAACCCACATTAGGATTCCGGCATAAGAAAAGTCTGTAGTCCGCCCCTTTTCCATGCATAGATAAGGAAAGATTAATTCCATATCTGAGTGCGTGATAGGTTTGAACTGAAGCACTTCACTGTTTTGTGGAGCTTTAGATTTTGTACGGATTCTAAGAGCGTCAGCTCGGCGGAGTGCCTCAATAAATCCATTGTAGTCTGCATAGGTCTTTACGGCTGTATTCATAGTATCAAAAATTAAATCAAGATTATTTATACTAATTTAACGCTTATAGATGATTTAGGTTTGATACGTCATTTTTTTTTATTAATTTTGCACCATGAATGTTCTTAAGTTTGGAGGCACGTCAGTAGGTACTGTTGGTAGTCTCAAAAATGTAAAAAGAATTGTTGAGGCCCTTCCCTCAGATACGGTTGTTGTGGTGTCAGCCCTTGGAGGACTGACAGATAAACTTATTGCTACTGCCCATATGGCAGCAAAAAATGAAGATTGGAGATCTGAGGCTGAGGCTATTGCTAAAAGACACTACGATATAATCGATCAGCTGGTCGGAGAAGAACAAAAGCAAACTGTGCTTGCAATAGTAGATTCTCTCCTTGAAGAATTGCGACGTACATATGAAGGAGTTTCATTGATAGGTCATCTGCCAGAAAAGACGCTTAATATCATAGTAAGTCTCGGAGAGAGAATGTCTGCTCCTATAGTAGCGGGAATCATTAGAAATGGGCGACTGCATAATTCCTTGGATTTCATCAAAACCGAAAAATGGTTTGACAAGAATATAGCGGATGCAGTTCTAACTCATGACTTGATAGTAAAAGAGTTTTCCGGCAATCAAGAGGGTCCCCATATTACGGGAGGTTTCATATCGCAGGATCGAGATACCGGAGAGATAACTAATCTTGGCAGGGGAGGAAGTGACTATACAGCTGCGCTGATAGCGGCTGCTCTGAATGCTGATATGCTTGACATTTGGACAGATGTCGATGGCTTTATGACTGCTGATCCACGTATCATTAAAGATGCCAAGGTGCTTCCTTCTATGTCTTTCATTGAGAGCATGGAACTCTGTACGTTTGGAGCAAAGGTAATATACCCTCCGACGATTTATCCGGTCTTCCATAAGAATATTCCTATTCGAATTCTAAATACATTCAACCCGACTGCACCCGGGACTCTCATATCGGACTCTTCTGACTCAAAGGATTATCCTGTAAAAGGGGTGACGGCTATTAAGAATACCTGCCTTGTCAGAATGATAGGAAGCTTGACAGAAAATGTAGCTCGGATTAATACACGCGCCTACAATGCTCTTGCACGACACGGCATCAGTGTCTTCCTCTTGGCACAGCCCGGAGAGAACCATGAATTCTCTTTTGCGATATCATCCAGTGACCGGCAGAATGCATCAAGGGTTCTTAACGAGGAATTCGCTCCTGAGCTAATCGATGGCACATTAGACGAGATCACATTTTGCAATAATCTCTCGACAATCGCTGTAGTAGGAGAGGGGCTGAAGTGTCTTAAAGGTCTTAATGGAAGAATTCTCAATACACTTTCCCGATTTGGAGTCAAGACTTTGGCGTTTTCAGAAGGCAACTCAGATACCACGGCTTCATTTGTTGTTGAGGAAAAAGATACTGTCGATGCAATCAAAGCCATCCATGGATTGTTTTTCTAATATATAATCTTGAAAAATTAATTCTATGGAAATCAAAAACGCTAAATATGAGATAAGCAGTGCAAAGGTTGCCCAGTGTCCGGATACTAATGTACCGGAATATGCTTTTATCGGTCGCTCTAATGTAGGAAAGTCTTCTCTTATCAATATGCTTACCAACAATAGTTCTTTGGCCAAAACCTCTCAGAAACCGGGCAAGACATTATTGATAAATCATTTTAAAATCAATAATGGCAGTTGGTATATAGTCGATCTTCCGGGATATGGATATGCTGCAAGAGGAAAGGATCAACGTCAAGCGTTTTCTCGAATGATTGAAGGTTATGCACTCAATCGTCAGCAGTTGGCATGTCTGTTTGTACTGATCGACGTAAGGCATGAGCCTCAAAAAATTGACATTGAATTCTTAGATTTTTGTGGAGAGAACGGTGTGCCTATTGCAATTGTATTTACAAAAGCAGATAAGGTAAGCCAGAAAGTGGCAGACCATAATATTATGCTCTTTAAGAAAGAACTTAAAGAAAGATGGGAAGAGCTGCCTCCAATTTTTCTGACTTCATCAGAGAAGAAAAAGGGTAGGGATGAAATCTTAGATTTTATCGAGCAAACTAATGCCATTTGGCTTCAAAATTCTGAAGAGGAGCAAGAAGAGGCTGAAGATAAAGAGGAAATGCCCCTTTCTCAAACTGAAGAATGAAAATTGATTAATCATCAAATACAATTCAAATATCATGAAAATAGCATTTGCATCAGATCATGCAGCTTTCGACCTAAAGTCGATCATCAAGCCATATGTAGAAGAAAAGGGTTACGAAACAGTTGATTTCGGAACCTATAGCCCGGAATCTTGTGATTATGCCGACTATGCACATCCCGCTGCTCGTGCCGTAGAGACAGGGGAATGTGATTTTGGCATTGCAATGTGTGGCAGCGGAAATGGCATACAGATGACACTCAACAAGCATCAAAACATTCGAGCTGCTCTTTGCTGGCTTCCGGAACTTGCCGCTCTTGCACGTCAGCACAACGATGCCAACTTCCTCGTGCTTCCGGCACGCTTCATTTCTGCTCAAGATGCTTATAGAATTGTAGATGCCTATCTTGAAGCTCAATTTGAAGGAGGACGCCACGCAAAACGCATAGCTAAAATACCCTGCAATGCCTGAATTTGAGATCCAGCTTAGAGATGTCTTGATGTATGCCTTTCATGGGGTCATGCCGGAAGAAGGCATCGTTGGCAATCAATATCGCGTCAATGTGCGTTTGCGCATTGACGCATCTAAATTTGATGCGGATCAGGACGATATAGATTCAACCGTTTCTTATGCGGAGATATTTGAAATTTTACAGCATGTGATGTCAAGCAGGGTTTCCCTGCTCGAAACATTAGCGGTGAAATTCGCAAAAGAGGTTTCTTGCCGATGGCCGGAGGTAAAAAGCGGAAGCATAGAGATCGTCAAGACCGTTCCTCCCATACCAAACATGATAGGAGAAGCCGGTGTGAAGTATGAATTTTGAGAAAAATGTATTTATTTTGAAAAAACTTCTCTTAAAATTTGCACAATTCAAAAAAAAGTAGTAATTTTGCATCGTGATTCTGAGAGGGGTCATAAACAAGGAGGTTCGCTAGCTCAACTGAATAGAGCATCTGACTACGGATCAGAAGGTTA
>CAMWLX010000077.1 GCA_947175225.1 uncultured Porphyromonadaceae bacterium | reverse complement strand
GCTATTCAGTGTTATGGCAGGATATGCCCAAGATAAATATTCGATCAATCGTAATGATCTTCCAGAAGCTGCTCAGAATTTCCTGACTCAGTATTTCCCAAAAGCTAAAGTGGGGATGGTGAAGACCGATAAGCATCTTCTTAAGAAGACTGATTATGACGTAAAGCTTGTAAATGGCACAAAAATTGAATTCAACAATGCCGGCAAATGGACGTCAGTCGATTGCAAGACAAGGGAAGTGCCTGAAGGTATCATTCCTAAGACAATCAGAACTTATGTGAAGAAAAACTTTCCTGATGTGAAGATTGTAAAAATAGAGAAAACTTCGACTAAATATGAAGTGAAACTCTCCGACGACGTGAAGCTTACTTTCAATCTTCTCGGTCAATTCAAAAGTATGAAGATTGACGATTGAAATAATTCAACTTTCCAAGCTTTGCGTCTATGCGCAATTTGCATGATATTTCAGTGTGTGCGAAAGTTGAGATGATAGGATGAAAAATCTTTGAAAAATTTCCTTTTTACAACGTTTTTTATTAATTTTGCAGTTTGTTAGGGTCTGAACATCCATAAGGATGAAGCCAGGCATGAAATTGATGAGTTTCTAAATGACAAATAGCTGATTATGAAAACTAACGTAGCAGTTTTTTTCGGTGGCAGAAGTGTGGAGCATGAGATCTCAGTTATCTCTGCCCTGCAAGCCATTAGTGCGTTCAATCAGGAAAAATATAATATAATACCTATCTACATCTCAAAGCAGGGTCGATGGTATACTGGAGACAACCTTCTGAACATTCGCAACTATCGTGATATGAACTCCCTCGTAGCAAATGCTGAGGAAGTCTATATGCGTCCGGAATATGGTGATTTAAATCTTTATCGTGTCAATACCAAGGGAGGTATTTTCTCAAAGAAAGATCCTGTTGTTGCAGAACTCCATGTAGCAATTCCGGTTCTTCACGGTACTAATGGCGAAGACGGCGTCTTTGAAGGTCTTCTTGAGACGATAGGAATCCCATTTGCAGGTTGCAACACTCTGAGTTCTGCCAACGGGATGGATAAGATCACCATGAAGATGATTCTACGCGAATCTGGTGTCCCGGTTGTCGATTACGTTTGGTTTACCGATAAGGAATGGAGCCGCAAGCGAGATGAACTCATAGAAAAAATTGAAACTAAGATTGGTTATCCGGTCATAGTAAAACCGGCAAATCTTGGATCGAGTGTCGGCATTGGGAAAGCCGGTGACCGTCAGTCACTTATTGAGAAAGTAGATAATGCTTGCCGTTTCTCCCAACGTGTCATCGTAGAGCATATGCTTGAAAAAATGAAAGAGATCAACTGCTCAGTGCTTGGTGACTGTGATGATTATCAACCTTCAGTTTGCGAAGAACCCATTTCTAAAGGGGATTTCCTGAGCTACGATGAGAAATACCGAGGAGGCAATGAAGGGATGGCTGCCAGTGAAAAGCGCATCCCCGCTGATCTTCCGAAAGAGACATCTGATCGCGTCCAGCATCTTGCTTGCGAGACATTCCGTGTGCTTTCTTGCCATGGCGTAAGCCGTGTCGACGTGATGATCGACGAGAAAGATGGTCAGATTTACGTTAACGAGATCAATACTATTCCAGGATCTCTTTCATATTATCTTTGGGAGGCTACCGGAATTAAATTTGCCGACCTGATGGATAAACTCGTCCAGCTCGCTCTTAAACGTAAGCGTGAAGTGGAGCGCAAGACATTCAGTTACGACCGCAATATCTTTGCACTTGGAGGTGGAGGAAAAGGTGGAGTCAAAGGAGCAAAAGGTTCCAAATTCTAAAAAATAAAATAGAACAACAACGTACAACGATAAAAAATGAAAAAATTCAAAGAATATTCAACCCCTCTCAATCTCTCCAATGTAAATAAGGAGATTCTTGAGATATGGGATAAGCATAATCTCTTCGAGACATCTATGGATGTCCGTAAAGGTTGTCCTACCTTCGTCTTCTTCGAAGGACCTCCATCTGCCAACGGAATGCCGGGAATCCACCATGTGATGGCACGCACCATCAAGGATATCTTCTGCCGGTATAAGACAATGAAGGGTTTCCATGTAAAGCGTAAGGCTGGTTGGGACACTCATGGTCTGCCCGTTGAACTTGGAGTTGAAAAAACACTCGGTATCACAAAGGAAGACATCGGCAAGAAAATTTCTGTAGAAGAATACAATGCAGCATGCCGTCGCGAGGTGATGAAATATACTAAGGAATGGACCGACCTTACTCACAAGATGGGGTATTGGGTTGATCTCGACAATCCTTATATCACTTATGATAATTCCTATATTGAATCGGTGTGGTGGCTGCTTCGCCAACTTTACGATAAGGGTTATCTCTACAAAGGCTATACAATCCAGCCATATTCTCCAGCTGCCGGTACCGGCCTTTCGAGTCATGAGCTTAACCAGCCCGGATGCTATCGGGATGTAAAGGATACAACTGCGACAGCTCTCTTCAAAATACTTGATCCGAAAGAGAAAATGAAAGGATGGGGTCTACCATATTTTATGGCATGGACCACAACCCCATGGACTCTTCCATCTAATACTGCTCTTTGCGTCGGTCCGAAATTCGATTATGTCGCCATACGCACATATAATCCTTATACTGGAACTCCTATCACCGTGGTGATGGCTGAAGTGCTTGTTCCGACATACTTCAAACCGGAAGGTGCTAAGTTGCCTCTTGCCGACTACAAGCATGGCGATAAGGTGCTTCCATACGAAATTGTGGGTAAGTGGAAAGGAGCAGACCTTGTTGGAATGCACTATTCGCAGCTTATGCCATGGGTAAAGCCTACTGAAAAGGTCAATGAATTTTCTGCAGACTATGTTAAGGATTATGCAGCTTTGCATCCTGAGAAATGCTATGAGGTTGGTTCCGACCGTTTCGTAGAAATATCTGAAGAAGCATTCCGGGTAATCCCCGGCGACTACGTTACTACCGACGACGGTACCGGTATCGTACACATTGCTCCGACATTTGGTGCTGATGACGCTAAAGTTGCAAAAGCTGCCGGTATCCCCGCTCTCTATATGATCAATAAGAGAGGGGAGACGCGCCCGATGGTTGACTTGACAGGTAAATATTATACTCTTGACGAACTTGCACCCGAATTTGTGGAGAAGTGTGTCAATGTAAATCTCTATTCAAGGCACGCCGGAGACTATGTAAAGAATGCTTACGACCCAAAATTCAATGAAGGCGGTAAGTATGATGAGGCGGCTGCCAGCAAGGCTGAAGATCTCAATGTAGTGCTATGTATGGAGATGAAGCAAGCTGGTGAGGTTTTCAGCATTGCAAAGCATGTTCACAATTATCCTCATTGCTGGCGTACTGACAAGCCTATCCTTTATTATCCTCTCGATAGCTGGTTTATCCGTACTCCGGAAGCGCGAGAACGTCTCATTGCATTGAACAAGACCATCAAATGGAAACCGGAATCCACAGGTTCCGGGCGTTTCGGCAAATGGCTTGAAAATGTTCAGGATTGGAATCTCAGCCGTTCACGTTATTGGGGTACTCCGCTTCCCATATGGCGTACAGAAGACGGTAAGGAAGAAATCTGTATCGGCAGCTATCAAGATCTTTACGATGAGATTGAGAAAGCTGTAAAAGCAGGAGTTATGAAAGAGAATCCATTTGCAGCAAAAGGATTCGTGCCGGGCGACTATTCAAAGGAGAACTACGATAAAATAGATCCTCATCGTCCTTACGTTGACGAAATTACTCTCGTTTCTCCTACAGGACGCCCAATGAAGCGTGAACTCGACCTTATCGACGTGTGGTTTGACTCCGGAGCAATGCCTTATGCTCAATGTCACTATCCATTCGAAAACAAGGAGGCTCTTGACAGCCATGAAATCTATCCAGCCGATTTCATTGCAGAGGGAGTTGACCAGACTCGTGGATGGTTTTTTACTCTTCATGCTATTGCAGGAATGGTATTTGACTCTGTCAGCTACAAAGCAGTGATCTCAAATGGTCTTGTTCTTGACAAAAACGGCAATAAGATGAGCAAACGTCTAGGAAACGCTATCGATCCTTTTGGCAATATTGAAAAGTTCGGAAGCGACCCTGTACGTTGGTATATGATTTCTAATTCATCTCCTTGGGACAATCTTAAGTATGATGAGGATGGAGTAGTTGAAGTGAGCCGTAAGCTCTTCTCAACTCTTTACAATACATATAAGTTCTTTGCTCAATATGCAAATGTTGATGGTTTCACTGGTGATGAAGCTCAAGTGCCTGTAGCTGACCGTCCCGAAATCGACCGTTGGGTATTGTCTTTGCTCAATTCGCTTGTGGCAGAAGTAGAAAAAGACCTTGATGATTATGAACCTACAAAGGCTGCCAGAGCTATTGAAACATTTGTCAACGACAACCTGTCTAACTGGTATGTCCGTCTAAATCGCAAGCGTTTCTGGGCAGGCGAGATGGATACAGATAAGCTCGCAGCATATCAGACACTTTACACTTGTCTTAAGACCGTAGCATTGCTGATGGCTCCATTCGCTCCATTCTATGCTGACCGTCTTTACACTGATCTTACGGTAGGCGCTGATGAGGGAGATGGTTATGCATCCGTACATTTAGCTGATTTCCCCCTGAGTGATTCAGCACTCGTTGATCCTGCTCTCGAACGCCGTATGGCACTCGCTCAGGTTGCTACTTCACTTGTACTTGCTCTCCGTAGGAAAGTGAATATAAAGGTTCGTCAACCGCTCGGCCAACTTCTCATTCCGGCTATCGACGCTGCCCAAAAAGCAGATTTAGAGGCAATAGCTCCCCTTGTGGCTGCTGAAGTGAATGTGAAGGAAGTAAAGATTGTCGACAATGAGGAGTCAGGACTCGTGAAGAAGGTGAAAGCCGACTTCAAGAAACTCGGTCCTCGCTATGGAAAGGTGATGAAAGATCTCGGAAAGGCAATTACGGCTATGTCAGCCGAGCAGATTGCACTTCTCGAACGCGAAGGAAAGATCGAGTTTCCCGAGATTAATGGAAATCCTGTAGTGACTCTTGAAGATGTCGAGATTATTCCTGAGGATGTTCCGGGATGGCTGGTTGCCAACGAGGGCAATGTGACGGTTGCTCTTGATGTCACAGTGACGGATGCTCTTCGCAATGAGGGTCTTGCTCGCGACCTTATCAATAGAATCCAGAATATACGTAAGGATTCTGACTTTGCAATCACCGACCGCGTAAAAGTAATTCTCTCTGATACTCCCGAAGTGGCAGAATGTCTGAAAGAATACAAGGATTATATCGCTTCTCAGGTGCTTGCAGATTCTATTGAACTTGCGACTGAAGTGCCGACTCCGGCTAAAGAACTTGACATCGACGGTATGAAGCTTCTCGCCAACGTAGTGCGTTGAAAGATATGACAGATAGCTCTAATAATATGAGTGGCCGCCATCCTGTGTTGACTACAGGGTGGCTGGTCGCTATAGTTATGCTGCTGGTTGTTATCGCCGACCAGGCTGTGAAATTCTATGTTAAGACTCATTTCTATCTTGGGGAAGCATATGAGATTTTTCCATGGTTTCAGATAAAGTTTATCGAAAACAATGGAATGGCATTCGGTATGGAACTTTTCAATAAGTTCATACTGACTTTTGGAAGAATCGCGGCAGTGGTTTTCTTTATTTGGTTCATAATGAAGGCTCTGACTGTCACAAATCTTCGCAAGGGTTTCTATATTGCTTGTGCTCTAATCACTGCCGGAGCCGCGGGAAACATCTTCGACTGTGTGTTTTATGGAGAGATATTCAACAATCCCTTTCCTCCGCAGACGGCTGTCATATTCCCCTCTGGTGGAGGCTATGCCGGATGGTTTGAGGGTAGAGTTGTGGATATGCTTTATTTTCCCTTCTTTTCATTCACGTGGCCCTCATGGATTCCCGGAATTGGAGGGAAGGAATATGAATTTTTCCAGTATATCTTCAATATAGCAGATGCTTCCATTTGTGTAGGAGTCGCACTCCTCATCATATTTTTTTCTTCAGATTGCACCAAGGCATTCAACTTTGTTTTCGACCGACAGAAAGATTCTGCTAATGAAAAATAAATCTTCTTATGCGTAAGAATTACCTCTATATTTTAATGTCATTCCTTCTGCTTTCTGCAGGTTGTTCCAAGCGCCCTAAGGATATCTTAAGTGAGGATAAGATGGTCAAGGTGATGGTGGATCTTCAGATAGCGGAAGCATACGAACGTTCCGGCTATTCTAACGATTATTTGAATGGCAAAGACCGTGAAATGCTCGGTAGAGGCATCCTTATGCAGCATGGAGTGTCAGTCGAGGAGATGGATAGTACTCTTGCTTGGTATGGCAGGAATATGGATGAGTATCCAAAATTATATAAGAAGATAGATGCCGAACTCAATAAGCGGCAAATTAAATATGCAAGAGCAGCAGGGGAATCTGAAAATGAAGGTTCCTCTGCCGATCTTTGGCCTTATAGCCGACATTTTGTGCTTGACAACAAGTCTCTTACAGATGGTCTGATCGTTGAGATTCCTACCACAGAAATGGCGCCGGGCGATAAACTTACGTGGAAGATGCTTGTAGATGGAGGCGCTTCCCGTAGTCTGGCTCTGGGTGTGGATTATGAAAACGGTACATCTGAAGTTTATCGAATTTCAAATGCCGGATTCGACAAATGGTCGGAACTTTCACTCCAGACTGATTCTACTCTTACAGTCAATCGTATATTTGCTGTAGCTGATTTTCATAATCCTACAAGCCGTATTCTTATAGATAGCATTCAGCTTCTGCATTATCCGTTTAATCATGAAGAGTATCACAAAAGCGGCGGTCAGCGTACAATCCGCCCAGCTGGACGTAAGATAGTTCTTCCTCCCGATACTTCAGCAAATTCAAGCAATGTGCCGGAAGCTATGTTAGACAGCCCTTCATTGTCTACTGAAAATAGTCGTGGGGTAAGCACTCTCCTGTAGCGATTGAAATAGTTTCCATAGACCCAATACCACTCTTCTTTTTCCACCTTGTCCCATTCTTGAAATGCGCGGTGTATCTCAAATACCTTGCTTTGTGATACTCGGCATACTAATTTACGTCCGTCTGTCATAGTGCACAAGCACACTATAGAATGAGCCTTTTCAGCGTCACTTTCCAGCTCTGTTTTTGAGCATCTGTGGCTTACTGTGATATTTCTGCCAAAGCTTCGGTTGATTTTTGTCATCAATTCGCGGAAATGCCTTCCATGACTTGATGTGTCTTTTATCTTTTTGCAGTGGATGATATAATGTATCATTTCATGGATCAATACATCTTCTAATGTAGCTTCATCAAGATCATACCGGCAACTAAGGGTAAGATGATAAGTCTCTTTTGTTTTCCTAAGCAATGAAGATTGGCATTCCACTTTAAATTGACCCATGAATGATCTTGCTTGCGTTAGATGCATATGGGGTTTTGGAAGTACGTTTCCAAAAATATCTCGATTAAATCTGTGAAATCTATCTTCCAAAAATTCTATTGTTGCTCTCATTTATGTATTTCTATTGTTGCTTTATGTAAAGTTTTTTCTGTGTAATATTATAGCAGCTGCAGCAAGAAGCATCAACCAAGCTATAACTCCCCATAGAGGTATCTGATGATTAATTACATATTCGTCTCCCGAGGATAGCATGTCTGTACCCTTTAGAAGCAGCTCATAGCCTAAATCAAGCAACTTTCCAACCCATCTTACCTCCAGTCCAGTGCAAAGAAGTCCTGTATACACCGCGCCTACTGACAGATAAATAGGAAGAATTGGAAGGAGCAAAAGATTGGTCGGAAGAAACATCAAAGGTATTTGTGAGAAATAATACGATGTCAATACCCAGGAAGCTCCCGTAGCTACAAGGGTCGCTATAATTGATCCACATATATAGTATAATACAGGATGATGTCTATGCCCAATGGGATTCAGAGGAGACGCAAAAGCTATCAATGAGCCAACACATACTACACTTAATTGAAACCCTGCATCAAAAAGAGCGCCGGGATCTACAAGTAATATCAGCAAGCAAGCTGAGCAAAGAGCATTCCCGGCGAAATTTTTCCGTTCAGCAATAATGCCAATAAAAGCAAAAGAAGTCATTATGCATGCTCTCACTGAAGAATATGCAAATCCGGTGACGGCAACATATAGCCAGAGTATAATAATGGCTATTAAATATCCCCATTTATATTTTCCGGCAAGTTTTATGGGCATCATCAAAAGAAGCAGGAAGCCTGCCATTATACCTATATGAAGTCCACTCAAAGCAAGCATGTGAGCCATTCCTCCCTGAGCAAATGTCAATCTCGTTTGTTCGTCAAGCCCGGTTTTGTCACCCATAAGGATGGCTTTAAGAAAGTTTGCAGTCGGTTTTGACAAATGACTGCGCTCAATTCTCGACTCGATATGCTCCCGGATGTCAATGAAGAAATAACTTAGGCTTTTGCTTCTTCCCGTCACTTCTATTCTATGTGGAGAGATTCTGCCACTATAAAGGATACCCGCAGCTTTCATCATTGGCATAATCTTTTTTCCGATTTCTGTCGTATCTGATGCGACTTCTTTCAATCTTTCTGAAGGAATCTTAATGATACTTCCGGGAGATATTTCCGACACTCCGGTTCTGATTCTTGCTTTGGCTCCATTAGTCCCTTCTATTATGACGTCCAGTCTCTCTCCATAGGTCTTTGTCAAGACTCCGGTCACTTCGCAATATAAGTATTCAGGTATATTTCCATCAAAACTTTTTTCGAGAGAATTAGGACGAGAAAGTGATTGATCGATGGTGCCTATTCCAAAAAACATAAACACAACCCATACAATATGCCATTTCCCCAATCTGAATGAGGAGACAGGATCAGAAGAGGATTTGAGTATATAGAAATAAAGGGTTATTGCTAAAGCAATGGACACTGAGCCACTCCACCATGGCAGTGAAAGTACACTCGACAAAGTGATGCCTCCGGCAAGTGAAAGCACAGGAATCAGCGGTCCCTTGAGCATAATGACTCATCTCATGATCATCGATTTTCGCTTGCGAAAGTCGAATTGTCATTCCATATTTTCCAAGCTCCGACCGCCTGAAGACGAAGCATTTCCAATCCGTTGCTGACTATACATCCATGTGCCTTACATATTTTCATAAATAAGGTTTTAGCGGGATTATATACGAGATCAAAACATATTTGCCCTTCATGAAGATATTCATATGGGAACGGGGCTGCTTTATTGACATCTGGACTTGTGCCCAAAGGAGTGCAGTTGACCACAACTTTAGCACTGTTTACTACTTGAGGAGTCAATTCATCATAGGCCAAGCAGTCCTCACGATGCTTTCGTCCGATAAGTTGAGTATCAAAACCTAAATTATGCATCGACCATACTACTGCTTTAGATGCTCCTCCAGTGCCGAGCACTAACGCAAGAGGATTCTCGTCTTTATCGCAATCCTCAAAATATCCTGATTTCTTCAGAACATCCTTCATAGATTCTGTGAAACCGTATGCATCAGAATTAAATCCCTTTAGGAAAGTTTTGCCTGTCTCTTTATCTCTTGAAATCTTGATTACATTGACAGCTCCGATGCCTCGCGCCTCTTCGCTGAGTTCATCAAGATATTTCAATACTTCTACTTTGTATGGAATTGTGACATTGAGTCCCTTGAGTAGTGTATGCTCCTTTATCAGATCAGGCAAAAGATCAATATTTGAAAGAGGGTAGAGGTCATACCTTGCCGGTATCTCTTCTCTTTCAAACTTCTCATTGAAATACTTTGCAGAGAATGAATGGCCCAGTGTCTTGCCAATCAATCCGTATTCTTCCTTTACCATATCACAACCCTTTCTTCTTCAGAACGCCACATCAGATCACCCTCATTTATGCCGAATGCCTTGAAAAATTCATCAATATTTTTGAGGGTGGCATTCACACGGAGTTTTCCGAGTGAATGGGGGTCTGTCTTTGTGCTTAGTTGGATCTCCTCTTCTCTGATGTTTCCTGCCCATACATTGGCATAGGCTATATAAAATCTTTGCAGAGGAGTGTATCCATCAATTTCTTGCATTGCTTTGTCGCTAAGGCTATCGAGATAAGCGGTTAAAGCTATTCTCAATCCTCCTTGGTCTGCGATATTTTCTCCAAGAGTAAAGCGTCCGTTGGCATGCACGCCTGGAGCAACCTCGATTGCATCGAATTGAGCCACCAGATGATCTGCAAGAGCCTTGAAACGATCGGCATCTTCCTTAGTCCACCACTCAGACAGATTGCCATTTTTGTCAAATTGTCTTCCGCTATCATCAAATCCATGGGTCATTTCATGTCCAATTATGACTCCAATGGCTCCATAATTCAGAGCATCGTCAGCAGTAGGATCAAAATATGGAGGTTGTAAGATGGCAGCCGGGAAGCAGACTTCATTTGTGGTAGGATTGTAATAAGCATTGACAGTCTGTGGGGTCATGTGCCATTCATCCTTGTCAACAGGTTTATTCATTTTGGAATAATTGTCTTTTACATACCATTTTGAAGCCTCCAGCACATTTTCAAGATACGACTTCTTTGGATCGATATGAATATCTGAATAATCTTTCCATTTGTCTGGGTATCCGATTTTTACTGTGAAGGTGTCAAGCTTTTCAAGAGCCTTAGCTTTTGTTTCTTCAGTCATCCAAGAAAGATTTTGGATATGCTTTCCCAATGCTTTCCGAAGGTTTTCAACAAGATTCTTCATATACTCCTTGTTTTCCTCCGGAAAGTATTTCTCTACATATAGTTTTCCTACTGCTTCTCCAAGCATTGAGTTAGGAATTGCCATCGAACGTTTCCAACGAGGTCTTAGTTCCTCCGTTCCACTCATCACGCGACCATAAAGTTCGAAACTCGCGTTGATGAAATCATCACTGAGAAGATTGGTTGCATCATTAATGGTTTCGAAGGTCATGTAATCCTTAATGTCATTAGCGGAAAGAGTGGGGATATAAGATGTTATGAATTGAGTGAATGCGGGGTTTGCCACATTTGCTTTATCTACATTTTCAAGTCCTAACAAAGAGAAATATTTATCCCAATCAAACTGAGGATATTTTGACTTTATTTCCTCAATTGTCATAATATTATAACG
>CAMWLX010000076.1 GCA_947175225.1 uncultured Porphyromonadaceae bacterium | reverse complement strand
ATTATGCATTATGCATTATGAATTAAACTAAAATATGGAAAATACAGAAGAAAAAATCAACATAGAAGAAACCACAGCCGAAGAGCTCCGCATCACGGAGAAAGCCATAGAAATGCTTCGTACAGTCTTCGACCCCGAAATACCCGTTAATGTCTACGACCTCGGTCTCATATATAAGATCGACTATGAAGTTGACACCAAGACACTTCATGTAGACATGACGCTGACAGCCCCAAGCTGTCCGGCAGCAGACTTCATCCTTGAGGATGTCCGTCAGAAGCTTGTCAGCATCAAAGGTCCCGAGAAAGTAGATCTTCGACTCGTCTTTGATCCCGTTTGGGATCAGTCAATGATGTCGGAAGAAGCAAAACTTGAACTCGGATTCCTGTGAGGACCTATTTTTTGAGTGATTTGCACCTTGGTGCTCCTTATTTCCCTGACTCGCGTGAGTCGGAGAAGAGGGTAGTGTCTTTTCTTGACTCAATAAAGCATGATGCAGAAGCTATATATCTATTAGGTGATATTCTCGATTATTGGTACGAATATCGATATGTCGTGCCTCGTGGTTTTGTACGCTTTTTCGGAAAACTTGCCGAGCTTTCCGACGCAGGCATCAAGATAACTTGGCTTATTGGCAACCATGACATTTGGATTTTCGATTATATTCCGAATGAACTTGGTATCCGAGTCATTGACGGTTCACTCGTAGAAGAGATTTACGGAAAGAAAATTTATATGGCACATGGCGATGGAGTAGGGGAGCATCCCTGGAGTTTCAGGTTTATCCGCTCTATGTTCCGGTCAAAGGTGTGCCAATTTTTCTATTCCGCGATTCATCCCCGTTGGACAGTCCCGTTTGCTTACAGCTGGAGTCATCATAGCCGAGAGACAGGTCGAGAAGCAGGACAAGAATGGCATCCCCTTCTCGATCAACTCGAGTCGTTCTCCCGTAAATATCTTGAAGATCATCCCGCCATAACACATTTCATCTATGGGCATCTGCATATACTGAAGCAACTGAAGCTCAGTGATACTTGCGACATGACCGTTCTTGGTGAATGGATAAAGACTTTCTCTTATGCTATCCTCACCACCGACGGCTCACTCACCCTCCACACTTATCAGAATAGCTAATATTTCATCAAGAACCCTGATAAGCTCCTCTCTCTTCAAATTTGCAGAAAGAGAAAGTCGAAGCCTCTCTGTCCCGGCAGCTACTGTCGGGCGTCGTATCGGAAGTGCATCAATGCCTGCAGCTCTTAGCTTTGCAGCCATGTCAATAGCACGAGAAGCACTCCCGGCATGTACTGGAATAATCTGACTGCGGCTCTGACATTCTATACCAGTGATATTCTCAAGTTCACTCCTAAACCATTCGGAAAGTTCTCTAAGATGTTTTCGCTCTTGCGTCATTCCGGCAAGCTTCTCGATCATCAGATAATCCCAAGCTATGACAGAAGGTGGGAGTGCTGTGGAAAAAATGAAACTCCTCGCGCAATTGATGAAATAGGAGTGCACTGTCTCAGATGTAGCAATGAAAGCTCCATATCCAGCTGCAGCTTTGCCCAGAGTGACTATGAGGATATCAATGTCGGAAAGAATCCCAAGTTCTTCCGCCAATCCAAGTCCCTTTTCTCCAAAAACTCCAAAAGCGTGAGCTTCATCTACATACAGCAGGACATTGGAATATTCTTTCTTGATTTCTACAAGTTCCCTAAGAGGAGCCAAATCGCCGTCCATACTATATACTGATTCCACAGCAACGACTACACTTTTATATTGAGAGGCTTTCTTCTCCAATATCTTTCTTAGCATTCCCATATCGTTGTGGACGAATCGAGCCGTATCCCCATGCCCAAGTCGAATGCCATCAATCATAGAGGCATGTATAAGCTTGTCGCTGATTATGAGACTCCCGGGTACGGATAGAGCTGACAAAGCCCCGGTATTAGCATGGTATCCTGAATTAAGAAGAAGGACTTTTTTATTATACAGACCTTCAAGCATGTTTTCCAGAGCAGTGTGTTCTGTTTGATGTCGCTGAAGAAGCCTTGATGCTGAAGCCGACATTGGCGGACAATCAAAACGCTCTTGAAACTCAGATAAAAATTCAGAATGTTTTGCACCAAGCGACATATAATCATTGCTAATAAGGTCAATTCCTCCAAGTCCGGTTGGAATTTTTCTTAGGCGTTTGTCCTCATCAAGTGTCTGGAGTATGTCGTCGTAGATCATAACCGCCTTATCTTTTCCTTGAGTTTTCTGCTATGTCGTTTTCTCGATCCGTGCGAAGACGTTCTCTCTTTTTCAAAAATATGACGAGGGCGATCAACACAACCATTTCGGCAATGATAGTTCCCCAAAATCTGAGATTCTCACCGGCGCGAAGAAGATCAAGACCGAAATATACCGTCATAAATACAAAATATATGGCAAGCAGAGTGGGGAGCCAGATATATTTATACTTTCTCATTTTTCAATGTGTCATAAAGAGGGATTATTCTTCCTCTTGTTGTTCTATTTGATAAGCAGACTCTTCAGGATGGAATAGTCCGGCTTCAAGGTGCTTATAAATCCTTACGCAGGCAAGCGCATCAAGGGCAGCGTAGTTCAGTTGCGCTTCGGAGAGTTGCTCGGCCTCCCAATTGGATAGGCGCTGAGCCTTGGAAAGACGCATTCCAAAAAGAATTCCATAGAGTTTTGAAAGACTCTTGTCGATGATATGCCATTGGGTGACGAATTGCTGAAGGTCGACGAATCCATACGGCTCGAACTCATATTTCTTATGTAGATTCCTGAAATCATCATGGGTGGAAAGCCCAACTTTTAGCTTTCCCTTGTCTTCAAGAAGCAATCTGAGAGGTTCGGGCATTCCGATTTTATTCAAGCGGAAAAGAAAGCATTCTGTCTCTGATGAAAGCTGAAGAAGAGCTACATTGAATGTCTGTCCTTTTTTGAATGAAGGTCGAGTTTCTGTATCAAACCCAATTAAGTCAGCATTGCGTAGACGCTCGACTGCACTTTCTACAGCTTCCAGACTGTCTACTATGGTTATAGTGCCCTGAAATTGGGCTGCAGGTAAGGCTGCAAGCTGCTGTTTGGATATTGATATTTCCATTTTAGATTCTCTCTTACGATGTAGGTTTGTTTTTTGTAGTGCAAAGTTACAATTTTTTTTTGACTTTTTCAAGAATTTTATTAACTTTGCATCTGAATTGGCGTTTTTCCAGTGTCTGACAAAGGTCAGTAACTGTTACGACGGCAACAACTATAAACGAATATTAACTCAAACCAAAGCAATTATGAAGACATTCCACAAAGCTCTTCTGGTGGCACTCGTAGCCATCTTCTCATTCGGATATGCTTCTGCAGATTTCCGTTTCGGTGTCAAAGCCGGCCTGAACTTCAGTAAACTTGATTATAAGATTAAGAATTGGCAGGAGGCAGCCGACCAATTGAAAGATCCAAGCAATCAGACAGGATGGATGGCAGGTGTGATGGCTGAATTCACAATTCCTATCGTCAACATCGGAGCTGATGCCTCTATTCTTTATGCACACCAGAGCGTAAGTGCAAACGAAAGCAAGTACTACGACAATAAGAACTTTATTGACATCCCTGTCAACTTGAAATGGAAAATTGGTCTTCCGGTTGTAGGCAGATTTGTTTCTCCGATTATTTACACTGGTCCGGATTTCCTCTTCGCTATGAATAAGCAGATACTTAATAATGTAAAGTCAAAGACTTGTGAGGTAGGTTGGAACGTCGGTATAGGTGTGGAACTCCTGAGACACCTTCAGATTGAGGCAGGTTATTGCTTCGGCCTTAACAACGTCATGAAGTACACTAATGTTGTGACAGGAGAACTCGTAAATCAGCAGGATCTCAAGGCTAAGAAAAATTACTGGACTGTAACTGCTGCTTATCTTTTCTAAACAAACATTTAATTGATGAAGAAACTTGTTCTGGCCCTGATGGCCATAGTTATTGGCCTTGGAGCCAATGCAGAACTCCGTTGGGGCCCGACTGCAAGCGTAAATTTCAATACTTTTCACTGGAAGGAGCCTCTGCTCGAGACTCATCTTCGCACTGGTTTTGATGCCGGAGTTATGGCGGAGATCATGATTCCCGGCATTGGTTTTGGCGTAGATACGGGTCTGACATACGGAATGCGTAGCGCGAAAGTCAATTTTGGAGAATGGAAAATTTGGAATACTGATGGCTTTGGCAATGAAAATGTCGTGCTTCATACAGTAAATATCCCTCTCCATCTGAGATTCAAATATACTCGCCTCGAAGGCATCGAAGAGACAATTGCCCCTCTCGTATATGCAGGCCCTGTTTTCTCTTTCAATGTCGCTGGAAATTGCAAAGCTCTTGAGCAGCCGGTCGGCACCGTTTCCCTCGATTTTGGTCTCGGGTGCGAACTGTTCCAAAAATTTCAGGTTACGGTTGGTTACCTTTGGGGAGTCAGCTACGCTACAAGAACGGTCAAACTTGAAAATCTTTCAGGGCGTGCCGATGGTTTTAGAGTAAACTTTTCTTACTTCTTCTGAACCATATTAAACTTCGCCGACCAACTTAATTTTATGACCTCATAACCCTATAACCTTTAAGTTGGGCCAGCGAAACTTAAATTGACAATGAAGATAGAATTCATTAAAAGAGGCGCGGAGACGCGCCTTATACTTTTATTTGCCGGATGGTCTACCGATGCTCGGTATTACGTTGACAGTGTAGTAGATGATTGGGACTTTGCCGTGGTTAGTGATTATCGCGACATGTCAATGCCGTCTATTCCGGAGCAATACTCCACTATCTATATTTTTGCTTATTCGCTTGGCGTTTGGGCTGCCTCTAAGTGTAATATTAAAGCTGCGGCTAAAATCGCTATCTGTGGGTCTGGCATCCCGGTATCTGACACAATGGGAATTCCGGAATCTGTTTTTAATGCAACAGCTGATTTCCTCACAGCCGAATCTTTGAAAAAATTCCATCGTCGAATGGCTGGAGATAGAGCCACATTAAATCGTATCGAGCCATTGCTTCCCTGTAGTCCGGATGTTGCAGCGCTTAAAGAAGAACTTTACGCTATTGCTTCTGAAAAGAATGCTCTCGGAGCGGAAAGCAAATGGGATAAGGTCTATATAGCCTCTAATGATAGAATTTTTCCGGTCGAGAATCTTAATAGATATTGGGATATGCACCCGGATACTGTAAAAGTAAATGTCAATTCATCGCATGCTATCGATATTTCACAAATCATAAAAGAAGTGATCCCAAATCCTGATGCAATAGGAGAGGGCTTTTCATCCGCTGTCAATACTTACAATGGGAATGCTATTGTGCAGACTGAGATTTGCAATAGAATAGGCGAGATAATTGCTCGTCAACTCTGCGACAGAAATTCAAATATCGACTCTCTTCTTGAAATAGGGGTTGGTCAAGGACTCCTTACTGAGATTTGGCAAAGATTGCTGACTCCTTCTCATGCAACTTTTGTAGATCTTCTTCCAATGCCTAAGTTTGGGATAGCGCAAACAGAGGAATACGTCATGACAGATGCAGAAGAATGGCTTAAAAATTACTCAGCCAAATATGATGTGATTCTCAGTGCATCGACAATTCAATGGTTTGCAGACCCTATTGGATTCGTGAATATAGTGAAGTCTCATTTAAATCCCGGAGGTTTTGCAATCATCTCAACTTTCACAAAAGGCAATCTCCATCAACTTGATGCAGTCCGACCATGCCCCCTCATCTATCACACTTCAGAAGAATACGGCAAGATCCCGGGCTTTCAAATTATGGAATGGGAGCGAACACTCCAATTTCCGTCATCAAGAGAAATGATGATGCATCTCCGGCGCACAGGAGTGGCACCGCGCCGCTCATATTCTTCAGTTCCTATCTCTGCTCTCCCTACTGAATTGACCTACCGCCCCGCAATAATCACAATTAAGTAGGACTGTAACGCTTCGTTAATAAGCGGGTCAGGCAGAATGGGAAATTTTCCAGCCCTCTATACGTCGTGTCTTGGAGGAGAAGTTTATCCCTATTTTGAAGAGTTTGCGCGAATCTGAAGAGTATTTGTGGGCGTAACGCTTCTCTTCGATTTGGCGCAGAGCTTCTTCGGGAGTGGAATCGTATTTCAACTCTATAATATAGATGTATTTTTTTGTCTCGATAAGAAGGTCTATTCGCCCGTCTGAGGTGTGCACTTCTGCTTTTGTGTCTATGCCAATAAGGGTCAGAAGAATGTAGATTGCATTTTGGAAGTTGTTCTCATTCTCTATTTTCAGATCGTAGGGTATACTCGCGAAGTATGTTTCCATATTTTTCATCAGAGATTCTGGTTCTCCATCTTGTAAATTGTCGATGATTTCAGCTACTCTTCCTTGAGCATCGCCATCTTTGGGTTTCAAATAAAATGGCAATAATTCATTGAATAGCCCCTCCCTTATTTCGTCGTTTGGAACTTTTAAGCGTACGCTATCGGTTTCGAGATCATATTCAGCAATGGTAAGATACCCACTTTGGTATAAGAGTGCTGTAGGATTAGCATTCCGCAGATCAAGACCGGCAAGACGTTTGAGACTCCATTTAGCATTTAAGATCTTTTTAATGTCAACATCAGCTTTGTAAAGGGCTTCAGCAACGACAGAGGCTGGTCCGGATGCATTCCAAGTATAATCAAATCTTGACTCATTCATGGTTTTGAGTATCGACCAGGGATTATAGATGTCGTTCCCTTTCCTTGCAAATCTGTAGCCGTCATAGTTTTTCTTCAGTCGCTTGCACACATCCTCGTAGGAAATTCTATAAGTTTCTGCGAGCCCTTTAATACCTTCTTTAAAATTCTTAAGCAATTCCTTCTCCGTGATGCCACATATATCTGCGTATTCATCGGAAAAAGTGATGTCGTCAAGATTGTTAAGGTCGGAAAAGACACTGAGCTTGCTAAAACGGCTTACTCCTGTCAAGAATACCAATCGGATATGTTCTGCAGAACTCTTGAAGTTGGAATAAATAGATGCGAGTTTGGCACGATAGTGCTCGAAATTATCATACTTATTGAGATTGCCTACAAGCGGCTTATCGTATTCATCGACAAGGATCACAACCTGACGACCGGTTTTCTCGTGTGCCGTCTTTATTATGGTCTTGAAGCGCTGAGAATAATCCTCATCCTCGACTTCAACATCATATTTTCGCTCCCAATCCCTGAACATATTATCCAGAACACCTTCAAGAAGTCCGGGCTCATCATAACGGCTGGAATTAAGATCAAGTTTCAATACAGGATATTCTTGCCAATCCCAATTGACTGAATCAATATAGAGTCCTTTGAAAAGTTCTCGCCTTCCCTCAAAGAAATATCTTAATGTAGACAGAAACAGGCTCTTTCCGAAGCGACGAGGACGGGCAAGGAAAAAGTACTTGACTTTACTCCTTGCTATTTTGTATACGAAAGCTGTCTTGTCGACATACACTGCTTCGTCAGTTCTAAGATTCTTAAAGTCTTGTTCTCCGATTGCATATAAATCTGTCTCGTGCATAATTCTTCATTTTCTCGCAAATATAGCAATAATCGGCGTAATATCCAAATCTCCAAAATGAATTTGTTTAAACAAAAACCGCCGCATCTTTAAATGCAGCGGCTATGGTTTAGATTGAATTCATTTCGGTGAAATTAGCAGTAGGGAAGTGGTGGGAGAGATAGCTTTTCAAATACTTAATAGTGTCGGCGCAGATGATGGGGTCTTTGTCGAAGTGGTGGTTGTAGATGACTTCAGCCAATTCTATGCCATATTGCTTTATCGCGTATAATGTCAGCAAAGTATGATTGATAGAGCCTAACTGACCATTGGTGACGACTACTGTCGGCAATTCATGCTCACGTATATAATCTATAGTCAGATATTCCCCTTCGAGTGGAACCATTATGCCTCCCGCTCCTTCAATCAACACTACATCATATCGCGATTCGAGAATCTCAGTCGCTTTCTCTATTTTTTTGAAGTCAATAGATCTTTTGTCAATTTTTGCAGCAAGATCCGGCGAACATGGATAGCTGAAAATCTCAGGTGCCGTGATCATATCCTTATCCTCTGAAGTCATCTCAATTCCCATTATCTGTCGATGTACCTCTATATCTTCACTGCGCCCTTCATTTCCAGTCTGAATAAACTTCTGGGTAATGACTCTCTTCCCCTCATTCATAAATCGCTTTGCGAGCCATCCAGTAGCCCAACTTTTCCCAACATCTGTCCCAATCCCCGTCACAAAATACTTCATATTTTCTTTTTTTATCGTAAGAGTATAAATTGGAAAAGTTTTGTTGGGGCATGCCCGGAGGGCTGCCAATTTTGTTAACCCCGAGGTTAGCTCGGGGAAAGTAATATGCCTCTTTCTTCGCCTCCGGAGGGGGCGTACTTTTCCGATAAAGAAGCCACGGCTATTGAGCCGTGGCTTGTAGTTTATATAGTCAAAAATTAATGATCAATAAGCAAACATAGGATAATCATTCATGATCTCATTGACTTCACCACGTACCTTGGCGATCTCCTCCTCATTGTCAGCATTGGAGAGGACTCTGTCGATAAGCTCTGCAATCTTCACCATAAGCTCTTCCTTTGCTCCGCGAGTTGTGATGGCAGCGGTACCGAAGCGAAGTCCTGAAGTCAGGAACGGACTGCGGCTGTCATAAGGCACCATGTTCTTATTAGCTGTAATGTCTGCCTCAACAAGTACACGTTCTGCCTTCTTTCCACTCATGTCGGGGAACTTTGTGCGGAGGTCTACGAGCATGCAGTGGTTGTCTGTGCCATTAGATATGATCTTATATCCTCTTTTTGAGAGTTCTTCAGCGAGTACCTTGGCATTCTTCTGCACTTGGAGAGCATATTCCTTCCATTCAGGCTGAAGTGCCTCTCCGAAAGCAACAGCCTTGGCAGCTATCACATGCTCAAGAGGTCCACCCTGTACTCCGGGGAAGACTGCACTATCGAGAAGTGCTGACATCTTTTTGATTTCTCCTTTAGGTGTCTTCTTGCCCCATGGATTATCAAAATCCTTGCCCATGAGGATCATACCGCCACGCGGACCACGCAGTGTCTTGTGGGTTGTTGTTGTCACTATATGAGCATGCTTTACAGGATTCTCGAGAAGTCCCGCTGCAATAAGACCTGCAGGGTGAGCCATATCCACCATAAAGATGGCTCCGATTTCATCGGCAAGCTTGCGGATACGTGCATAGTCCCACTCGCGGCTATATGCGCTTGCACCGGCAATGATGAGCTTCGGACGCTCAGCACGAGCTTTCTCTTCCATTTCCTCATAGTTGACACGACCATCTTCTTCCTTGACAGTGTAGCTGATGGGCTCAAATACGAGTCCTGAGAAGTTGACCGGGCTACCATGGCTAAGGTGACCGCCATGGCTGAGGTCCATGCCCATGAATTTGTCGCCGGGCTGAAGACAAGCCATAAACACTGCCATATTAGCCTGAGCTCCTGAATGAGGCTGAACATTGACCCACTCAGCATCAAACAACTTCTTTGCACGTTCTATAGCTACATTCTCTGCTTCGTCTACAATCTGGCAACCGCCATAATAGCGTTTCCCGGGATAGCCTTCTGCATACTTGTTGGTAAGGCAACTGCCCATAGCACGCATCACTTCATCACTTACGAAGTTTTCACTTGCTATAAGTTCAATACCGCGACGCTGACGCAAATGCTCGCGGTCAATGATATCAAATATTTCGTTATCTCTCTTCATAAAAGTTTTTTCTATAAATATTTTGTGTCTAAGGTCCTTAAGGACTTTAAAGACTTTAAGGACCTTAAGGACTTTGATTAAGCCAATTTATCCTCCAAAGTTATCATAATGAATAGATTCCGGCTCAACACCAAGGTCATACAGCATCTTGTTGACGGAGTTACTCATCGGGCCCGGACCGCACATGTAGTATTCGATCTCCTCAGGAGCATCATGATCTTTAAGATAAGTGTCATACATCACTTGATGCACGAATCCCGGGGTATACTTGACGCCGGCCTTATCGGCTGCGGGATCCGGGCGGTCGAGTGCAAGATGGAAGTGGAAATTGGGGAATTCCTTTTCAAGCTCGAGGAAGTCTTTCAGATAGAACACCTCGTTGAGGGCACGTGCGCCGTAGAAGTAATCCATCTTGCGGTTAGTAGTCTTAAGAGTCTTCGTGAGCCACATTATCTGTGCTCGGAGAGGAGCCATACCGGCGCCACCGCCTACCCATATCATCTCCTTGTCGGAGTCTAAGATAGGATGGAAATCACCATAAGGACCAGACATCATTACCTTGTCGCCAGGTTTGAGCGTAAATATATAGCTCGAAGCGATACCCGGGGGCACATCCATAAATCCAACCTGAGGTTTCGGCTTAAATGGGGGAGTGGCGATACGCACTGTAAGCATTATGCGGTCGCCCTCTTCCGGGTAGTTAGCCATTGAATACGCACGCACGGTCTCTTCATCGTTGGTACACTTCAGAGTGAAGAGTCCAAACTGTTCCCATGCGGGAAGATATTCCGGACCGATCAAAGCCTTGTCGATATCCTTGTCATATTCCATTGAGAACTTAGGAATACGGATTTGCGCGTAACTACCCGGGATAAAGTTCATATGTTCGCCCGGAGGAAGAGCCACGATAAATTCTTTGATGAATGTGGCTACATTCCTATTGCTTATTACGGTGCATTCCCATTCTTTTACGTCGAGGGCTGCCTCGCTTACACGGATTTCCATATCACTCTTCACCTTTACTTGGCATCCAAGTCTCCAATGGTCTTTTATCTCTTTGCGAGTGAAATGCACTGCTTCTGTAGGAAGCATTTCTCCTCCGCCTTCCTCTACCTGACACTTGCATTGTCCGCAAGAGCCTTTTCCGCCGCATGCGGAAGAAAGATGCACTCCGGCATCGTTGAGAGTCATGAGAAGCGATTTCCCACTCTTTGTCACCAAGACTTTCTGTCCGTTGTTGATGCTGATGGTCACATCTCCGCTCTTCACAAGACGGCTCTTGGCGAGGAGCAGAATGGCTACAAGCACCAATACCATTACAAGGAATATCAGTGCAGCCGCTATTACACTATGCGATACTATCATAATCTTTATAATTTAAATTTACGCAAGATTAATTTAAGGTTTATGGGTTTATTGGTTTATAGGTTTATTAATTTAGTTTTATCGTATTATTT
>CAMWLX010000075.1 GCA_947175225.1 uncultured Porphyromonadaceae bacterium | reverse complement strand
GTCTACCTCTGCGACGCAGACGGCAACTGGGTACTTAATGACGACGGAACCCATCCGGACTACACTTCCGGTTGGCTCGGCTACTGGCTTGATACGGATCTAAACATCACTTACTGGAACGGAGACGGCTATCCAGCCAACCTGATGTTCCTCGAATATGGAGGCGGAGGCACATATAACCTCGGCAATTCAGGATCAGCGGGATCACCAGCCGGCACACAGGCACGCGTACGCTTCGACCTCGTAGCCAACGGAGATCCGGTAACGGCAGTGCATTTCATCATCAATGTAACCTTCGGGTGATACGTCGGACGTTTTACGTTGGACGTTATACGAAAGTTTAGTAACAAACAGGACAAATGAAAACATCAATGAAATATACAAAGTGGCTTCTTGCCACGGCGGTACTCTGCACGGCACCCGTCTTCACGTCGTGTGACAATGATGACGATGTTGTCATCACACCGCTTCCGGAGAAATTCTCCACCGTACTTTCATCGCTAAGCGTCGATTGGAACGAGACAGAAGGAGTGGTAGACTTCGAGGCTCCGGGCAAATGGAAAGCCGAGTCCGCATGTGAATGGATCGAAGTGGATCCGACGAGTGGCACGGGGGGTGAACACCGGCTGTGGCTCTCCGTCACACCCAATCCTTATATGCTTCCCCGCACCGGAGAAATACATATAACATGCGGCGACGAATACGGAAAAATCGTAGTGACACAGGCCGGAGCACCGGCCGAGAATGTCGCTCCCGCCTCCATGTCGCTCGAGGTGCTGTCGCTTGACTACGCTACTGAAGAGCTCAGTTTCGCATCCGCTGCGTCAGATATCCTCGGTAACCTCGGGCTTACGCTTGAAGAGTTCAGCAAGGGAGTGTCAGACACAGGCGACCTTGAGTTCTTCATGATAGATAAGAATGGCCAATGGGTAAGCGGGGGCACCGCAGGCACACGCTGCAGCGCATGGCTTGACAAAGACCTCAACGTGACCTGGTGGGACGGCAACGGCTACCCTTCAAACGCAGCCTTCATCGAAGTATACGGTGGTGTGGACGATAATGGAAATGTAGAGGATCCTACACTTGTTGTAGGACGCGCACCCGGTGTGCCCGACAACCAGGAATATGATCTTAAGTTCGGCTTCACATTTGCTAACGACCACAGCAAGTACACACTCTTCAACGTGCATGTGATCTTCGTACCGATGGACCTCAAGGGCACAATCGTGAAGACCATCGATATGACGGTCAACGTGGAAGCAAATGATGGATACACCCCAACCCCGGCACTGTTCGATGCCGCTGACGTGGCAGCAGCACTTGGAGCCTCGAGCATCACTCTTGCCAAGGTCGTATCATATGATGCCAACGGCGACTTCCTCGACTATACAGCCAACAACGGCTACTGGTTTGCACAGAACGGCGAAGTCGGCAGCTGGGGAGAAGGAGCATTGTGCTTCATCGAATATTGGGGAGGTGACGAAGAAGATGCAGAGACCAACTCCGCATGGCAGGTAGGACCGTTCCCCGGTGTCAACAATATGTCAGCCACTACTAAGATCGGTTTCTGGTATAACAACAACGTAGTCATGTTCAATCTCAATGTCGTGATCGGCGAAGGTGGAGGCGGCGGCAACGATGATCCCCAGGCCGTCGACGTAGTATCCTTCCTTGAACTGAGTGTAAACGTACCGGCTAACGACGGCTACGTGCCCGTGACACTTCCGTTTGACGCTTCTGCGGTAGAGGCTGCCTTGGGCGTTCCGGCAAGTGAATGTTCGGTAGTATCTCTAAATGAAGACGGTTCCATCATCTCAACGACAGCCAACAACGGCTATTGGTACAGCATGGAAGGAGAAGTCTGCGGATGGGGTGAAGGAGCATTGTGCTTCATCGAGTATCACGGCGACGAGAAGGACGCTTCCGACGAGGAAAAGTCGAGCTTCAACGTAGGTCCATTCCCTGAGGCGACTGGCTCAGCCGTAGTTCAGATCGGCTTCATGCACGATATGAAGGTAGTGCTCTACGACGTGAACGTAACTGTAGAATAATCATTCAAAGGCACGGAGGCATCTTGAAATACCTCCGTGCCGATAACCGAAAACAATCATGAATCGCAAATATTTCAAAATACTCACTATGATGTCGGCACTGGCGATTATACCGTGCATGACATCGTGCGACGATAAGGACGAACCAGTCATCGTAGTTGAGGTCGGGGGTCTGGATCAGGTGCCCGAATCAAAAGAGATCGCCTGCACTTACGAGAATGAATCGCATGAGATCGCCTTCAAGGCCCGTGGCAAATGGCATGTGGAGCTCGAAGAGGGTTGCGACTGGGTATACTTTTCTCCGGCAGTTGGACGCAAGGGAGAGAACGTACTGAAGGTGACCGTAGCCCGCAATACGAGCGACAAAGCGCGCGCTACACTCTTCCATCTCATTTCAGGAGAGGATGACGCGATGTTTACAGTGCGTCAGCCGGAGTTCGGAGGAACTCTCCCTGATATAATCGATCCGGAATCTCCCTTCATCGATCCGGCAGAAATCCCGGATTATGATAAATTCTGGCCCAACTCGGAACATGGCCCAAATATCCTCAACAAAGCAGCCAAGTTCTCATTCTCCCGCTACAAACAGTCAGAACACTTCTTCGTATTCTGGGACAGCTGGTTTGGCGAGGATCCCAACGGCGACCTCGTACCGGCAACACAGCGTGTGGATATAGACGACCTTCTCGCAAAGGCTGAGAAATTCTTCGACACCAACATAAACAAACTCGGCATGGCAGTGCTTGGCGAAGGAAAGTCACAACTTGACAACTACAAGATGCAGATATTCCTCCTCGACCCGACCCCCGAAGACTGGGTAGCGACAGGATCAGGCTACGACAACATGATCGGGGCCCTTTGGGTGACCCCTGCTACCTGCCATCCCGTAGGCTCCACCATCGCCCACGAGATCGGACACTCATTCCAATATCAGGTGTATTGCGACAAACTGCTTCAGGGAGCACCCGACAACCAACGCCACGGATTCCGCTACGGATTCGACGCCCAGGGCATCACAGGCTGCGCATACTGGGAACAGTGCGCACAATGGCAGGCTCAGATCGACTATCCCGAGGAGATGTTCGGCTACCACCTCGGCACCTGGACATCGAACTGCCACCGCATATTCTACCACGAATGGATGCGCTATGCATCATACTGGCTGCAGCATGACTGGGTAGCACGCCACGGTGTTGAAGCATACGGACGCATCTGGCGCGAATCGGAATTCCCTGAGGATCCCATCGAGACCTACACCCGAATCTACAACGGCTCAGATATGCAGAAGACTTACGACGAACTGTATGACTACGCTGCCCATATGGTCTACTACGACATAGCCGGAGTACGCGAATACGCCATTGACGAAGCTAAGGGCAACTATTCTACCGATCTCTACCGTATTGGCAATGAACAATATCAGGTAGGCTACAAATCAACTCCCGGAACAGCAGGCTTCAATGTAATCCGCCTTATGACGTCGGCCGGCCAGACTGTGAAAGTCAAAGTGGATGCACTTACTCCGGGCAGTGCCCTCGCTGCTAAAGATGCAGGTTCTATTGTGAACGGTGACGGCGCTATCGTTGGAGCCACCAAGAACTACAATAACCAGAGCAACAAGTCGAGCAACTTCCGCTTCGGTTATGTGGCAATCGCAGGAGGCAAGCCACAGTATTCAGCAATGACAAAGGGAAGCAACGGCACAGCTACATATAACGTACCTGCTGACGCAACAGAGCTCTACTTCGTGATCATGGGTGCACCCGACACCTACAACCGTGTGCCCTGGAACGACAACGAGACCGACGACGAGCAGTGGCCATACACAATCACGCTCGAGGGAAGCGACGTTTACGGATACTATGAGCCGTCGATGCCTGAGTATGAGAAAGTCGACGCTAATACTCTCAACGTAAGCTATGACCTATCAGTCGATCCCAACGACGGAGAATGGGTAGCCGGAGGCCTCAACCTGATGTCGACCGAGATGAGCGAGTTCCTGGGTGTTCCCTTCAACGAGATGGCAGGACTGATGGATGTGCCTCACGCAGGGACAGCAGTTGAGAAAATAGACGGAAAGATCGTAGTCTTCAACAAGAATGCCGACGGAAGCCTCTCCAACATGCCGACAGCAAACGACGGCTATTGGGTGACTCCGGAAGGAACAGCCGTAGACTACGGAGACGCCACAATCTATTACGAAATCAGCGGTATCAACGTAACCCTGGGTAAGAAAGGCGCGGTAGGCGCTGCCGGCGAAACTATGGTGATGCACCCTGTATTCGTGTACACGAACGGTGGAACCGAGAAAACAGTCAATATAACCATTAACTATAAATTCCGTGGCGAACCTGTACGTGCTCCGCGCCGTATTGCTTATTCAAAAATGAAGAAATTCTAATCTTCTTTATTAATTTAATCGCTATTATTAGGTTCGAAGGGACGGTCCGTATATCCCGGGCCGTCCCATTTGCAATATAAAAAACATGAAATGCCTTTACCTTCATATTATACTTGCAGTCTTGCTTCTTTTAGGATCCGGATGTTCCGAAGATAAGCCGGAACCGGCACAACCTCCTCAAGAGGAACAACCTACAGAACCGGACCAACCGGAAACTCCGGACGAGCCGGATAATCCTGAACCGGAGCCGGAACCGACAGCATATGACTATCCTTTCATATGCGGAAAGCTCTCGATCTCAACCGAAAACGGAAGTAAGATCGAATCAAAGGAAAACTATGTGAAATGCACTGTATCGCTTTCACACGAAAACCAGGAATGGAACCTAACGGATATACCGGGCGGCATACGTGGTCGAGGTAACTCAACATGGGAATGGTATCCGAAAAAGCCTTATCGCATCAAGTTTGACAAGAAGCAGTCTATGCTCGGACTCGGAGCGGCCAAGAGCTGGGTGCTGCTTGCTGAATACCGTGATCCAACCGATCTTATGAACACTTTCGTATTCGAGCTCGGTAACCTCATGGGGCTCCCCTACACAAACCATAACCGCTATGTGGAAGTGACTCTGAACGGAGAAGACATAGGTCTATACCATCTGACCGAACAGGTGCAGCAAGGAAAGGCCAGGGTCAACATAGACGAGGATAAGGGATTCCTGATTCAGCTTGACCGCGATGACGGACCGGAATTAGCACCGACAGCTACGGACAATTTTTGGTCGGAAGTGTACGGAATGCCCGTGTGCGTAAAGAATCCGGATGAACCAACACCCGAAACGCTGGCTTCGGTCAAGGAAAGTCTCGGAATACTTGAAAAAGCCATAAAGGGAAGCGAATGGGATAATGTCTCAAACCTTCTCGATGTAGCCACAATGATAGATTTCATCATGGTGCAGGAGCTTATCTATAACGTCGAGCTTGACGCTCCCCGCTCAATGTATATGCATAAAGACATCGAAGGGAAATGGACCATGGGACCGCTATGGGACTTTGATGCAGGATTTGACTTCGACTGGGGCACCATGTATAACGGACACAGATATTTCGACAGCTACAGGGAGCTCGTGCTCGGCACTGATCCTGTATCGCATAAGGGAACCATCTACAATGTGCCCGGATTCTTCAGCGACCTTTTCAGGATGCCGGAGTTCAAGGAGGCCTACAAGACCCGCTGGAGCGAGGTCTACGAGATGGTGATGCCGGCATGGGAAACAGCCTACACCTATTTTGAGGCCAATACAGACCAATTCTCAAGAGAGGCAAAACGCTGGCCGATCGGCATCTTTTACGGATCGGAGATAGGGCGCATGAAAAACTGGCTGATCAACCGCCGAAACTATCTGAACACAATCATACCCAAATACTGACATTTTGAATTGAGAATTGAGAATTTAGAATTATGAAGACAATCATATTTACGGCTTTATTTCTGCTGACATTCCTTGCCGGAGGGGCGCAGGTGGTGGATCCGTCGGAGCCGGGGACCGTCGCCCTCAATGACGAGGAGGCTTACCGGGTCAACGCCGACATTCCAGTGGTCACCCATACGGGGAAGGATATTTATATTCCTCTGGATCTGCGGGGGATGGATCTTAATGATCCTAATTCGAAATGGAGTTTTCACCGTATGGTGGAGACTCCCAACATTGCACTCTTCTGGGCTGACGGTTTCGGCGACGACATCACGAAAGCCCCGGACCTTGAAGGGCAGAACATGAAGGTGGACTTAGCTAATCTGCTGGCAAAGCTCGAGCATTTCTACGATTACTTCTACAATGATCTCGCCTTCGTCAAGCCGGGTACAAAGGCCGACAAGTACAAGATGATGGTGATGCTCGACTATTCCCTTGAAGGAACTGCCTACGGCGGTGACTACGACGGACAGATCGGGGCTCTATGGATTGCGCCCAACCGTGTGCAGGACGAGAAACTAAACTGCATCGCCCATGAACTCGGCCACTCCTTCCAGCTGCAGATATCATGCGACGACGAGGGAGAGGCCTGGGGAGGAGCCGGTATCTTCGAAATGGCTTCGCAATGGATGCTCTGGCAAGTCAACCCTGACTGGCAGACCGACGAAAACTATCATCTCAACGCTTTCCGCGATCTTACCCACAAGGCATTCCTGCATATTGACAATATCTATCATTCCCCTTACGTTCTTGAATTATGGGGAGAAAAGCATGGGCAGCCATTCATTGCAGAGCTTTTCAGGCAGGGGCAAAGAGGGGAGGACCCGGTGATGACTTATAAGCGTCTGACAGGCATAAGCCAAAAAGAGTTTAACGATGAGATGTGGCGAAACTATGCTCAGCTCATCAACTGGGACATAGACCGTGTCCGTGAAAACGTACGTCCCTACGTCAACCAATGGAATACGAAACTTATTGATGCCGGAGGTGGTTGGCAAAGGATTGCATCGGAAAATGCTCCTGAAAACTATGGATTTAATGCCATTCCTCTCCCCATTCCGGAAGATGGCAAGACATTGACTGTCGATTTCCGAGGGGAAGCCGGAAGGAAAGGGTATTATACTAAAAATAAAGATAAGGCCGGCTGGCGCTATGGGACTGTAGCTGTAGATGCTGATGGCAATACTTACTATGGCGAAATGCACTCTGACTCAAAAGGCTCTTTGACCTACACGACACCCGAAGACAAACAAATTACAAATCTTTGGCTCATAGTGATGGGAGCCCCAACGGAACATTGGCAAAACATCGACGGAGAAGAAAATCCCGGCGATGCCCAGTGGCCATACTCTATTAAATGCATAATGCATAATTAATAATGCATAATTGGCTACGCAATTGCACGACAAATCAGTATGAACTATGAATTCTGAATTATGCATTATGAATTAAAACAAGATGACTCTAAGACTCTACATACTCACCCTAACTCTGCTCCTGAGCATTACAGCATCTGGCGCTTTCCAGGCTCCGGACTTTAACTTCACCCATCTCACTACCGACGCAGGACTCCCGTCTAATTGCGTCCGCGCCATAGTGCAAGACGAAGACGGATTCATGTGGTTTGGATCCGATGGGGGATTGGTGCGCTATGACGGAGCCTCTCCAAAAGTCTTCATTCCGGGAGAAAATGAAGGTCTCGGAGACGTCTATGTGTTGTCGCTCTCCAAATATCATAGGGGTCTGCTTGTAGGTACCGACCATATGCTTTACACCTACGACCCCGTAAAGGAATCACTCCAACCAATGCCTCTGAAATATCCGGAAGACATAAAAGGTCGCATTTCAGGAGTAATCCACGATATTGCCGTAGATAGCCGAGACAATATTTGGGTGTCTGTAGATAAACAGGGTGTCTTTCTAATCAATCCTTCCGGCACAGTGACCGGAAATTTCAAATTCCCTCATACTGACAACTATATCGGTGACATCTATATCGACTCCAACGATATGATATGGGCTTTGAGTAATGCTTCTGAAGAATGTATCTATAGGTTTGATGCAGCAAAACGTCAATTCCGCCCTCTTGACATTAAGATAGCCGACAATTCCCTCAGGCGTGGTGCCCTCGCAATGACCGCTGACTCGCACGGCAACTATTGGCTCGGGAGTTGGGAAAATGGTCTCGTTCGTTTCAACCCACGCACCGGAGAAGCCTTTAATGCTACCCCTGCAGGTGAGGCATGGAATCTTTGGCATATACACTCCATCACTGAATATTCTCCTACTATGCTTCTTGTAGGCTCCGACAGTGGTCTTACCCTTGTCAACACTGCCACTGGAGAGTGCAAGGTGTATAAAGCTGACGAACTCGATTCGCAAAGCCTTAGCGACCGATTCGTATATCCGGTGACTAAGGATTCAGAGGGTGGTATATGGGTCGGCACATACTATCGTGGAGTCAACTATGTAAGTGCCGGTTCCCAAAGATTCAGAAGTTGGCGTCACTCAAGATTTATGAATTCCGTCAGCGGCAACGTGGCTGTTTCTTTATGCGAAGACTCAACCGGCGACATCTGGATTGGCACTGCTGATGGTGGACTCTCCAGATATAACCCTGATACTAATATTTTTACCGGATATCATCTGACAAACTCTAACGACCCTGAAAACGTAAGTGCGCTCTGCGCTGATGCCGGCAGAATATGGGTAGGCACCTATTCAAGAGGAGCCGGAATGCTTGACATTGCATCAGGCAGGTGGACCCCTGTCAATTTCGATGGAATGGGCTCCAGCTATAGCTGCTATGCGATTTGCAAGGATAAAAAAGGTGTTATTTGGATGGGAGCCACTGAAACTCTTGCAAAATATGATGCAGCGCAGAATATATTTACCCCTATTAAACGGTTGAATGCTTGGATCACAGGAATTGTAGAAGATCATTCAGGCTGGCTATGGATAGCAACTCCCGGAGGAGGACTCCATCGCTTCGATTCTTCCAAGAATGAATGGAAATCGTATGAAGCATCAAAGAAGGAGGGAAGTCTTCCAAACAATCATGTCCACAGCATGAGCTTGGACGACAATGGCGACCTCTACATAGCCACTCCTGATGGGATTTGCGTATATAATCCGACTTCCGATTCATTCTTCCCTGTCAATGAGGATCTTGATAATCTTACCCCTCAATCGGTGTGCAAGCTCGGGTCGGAATATTGGATTGCAACGAGCAGCGGACTTCTTAATATTAAGGATTGCAACAAGCGCCTTTACAATATTGCGGATGGACTGAGCGACAGCCAATTCCTTCCGGGAGCTATGCTTACGTCTTCCGACGGCAAGATTTATCTTGGCACTGTGCATGGACTCTCGTGCGTGGATCCTATGCATATGCTTGGAAAGACAAATCCCCCGGTAGTCAAGTTTACAGGTCTCGATATTCTCAACCAACCGATATCGGTTGGATCCGGCCCGTTGGATGCATCTCTAAATGATATAGAATGTCTTGATCTTGACTTTGCTGAAAACACTTTCAGTATCTATTTCTCAGCCCTTTCCTATGCCCGTCCGGAAGCAAATGCATATCAGTATCGTCTCGAAGGATTCGATAAGACATGGCTCGATGCAGGCAAGGAAAACCGCGCTTCATATTCCAATCTGCCCCCCGGTTCCTATACGCTGCGGGTGAAGGCTGCAAATAGCGATGGAGTATGGAATGAAGAGGGGATATCTCTCCGAATCGTGGTGCATCCGGCATGGTACGCTTCATTGTGGATGAAGATCATCTACTATGTGCTTGGAGCTGCGCTTCTCCTGCTGATGGTCTATCTCGTAGTGATGCGCATGCAGCAAGCACATATTAAGGAACTCGACCGCATATCAAGCAACAAGGAGAAAGAGATGTTTCGCTCGAAGCTAAATTTCTTCACTATTGTAGCTCATGAGATACGCACTCCGCTGTCGCTTATCATTGGTCCGCTTGAGAAAATCCTTGATTCATCTGAAAAGTTCAGTGCCCCGGTGAAGGAAGACTTGAAGGTAATCGACCGCAATTCGCGCCGTTTGCTATCCCTTGTCAATCAACTTCTTGATTTCAAAAAAGTAGAAGACAATGCCCTTCCGATGGGATTCCGTCATGAGCGTGTGGTGCCAATTGTAGAAAGTATAGCCGAGCGTTTCCGCCCATCTCTCGAACATAAGGGTATTACATTGAAAGAGGAATGCCCGGACCCTGAACTTGTAGCGGATATCGATCCGGAAGCCTTCACAAAATTGGTAAGCAATCTTATCAACAATGCGCGCAAGTTCACCAAAGACTTGATTGAAGTGGAGTGCCGTCCTCTCCCGGATGGCAACCGGTTTATGATCAGTGTGGCTGATAATGGAATAGGCATTGAGAAAGAAAACCGCGACAAGATTTTCAAGCCATTCTTCCAGGTGCTCGACAATATCAATGAGTCGAAGGGTGGCACCGGACTTGGACTTTCAATCGTGAAGAGTGTGGCAGATGCTCATGGAGGTGTGATTGAACTCGACAGCACCCCGGGAAAGGGTTCTCGGTTTATGGCTCTTCTTCCACTTAAGCAAGAGCGTGTATTGCCAAGTGAAAGAAACGATGAACGACTTGCTGACGATTCTGAGAGCATAGCTGCTTCCCCGGAGACCACTCCGGCCGGGAAACCGGTTCTCCTCGTGGTTGACGACAACGAGGAAATGCTCAGGTTTGTAGCATCTCATTTTGAATCAAGCTATAACGTTCTTACTGCCGCCAACGGCAAGGAGGCTATGGACCGGATGGCACGTACCACAGTAAGCCTTATCATATGCGACTGGATGATGCCTGTGATGGATGGCGTGGAATTTTTGAAAGCTATAAGGGAGAATGAAAACTATAGTCATATCCCATTCGTAATGCTGACAGCGAAGACCGACAACACATCGAAGATTGAGACGATGCGCTGCGGAGCAGATGCTTATGTGGAGAAGCCATTTTCTATCAGCTATCTTGATGCCCGCATCGAGAATCTTCTCGAGATGCGCCGCCGCTTGAGGGAAAAATATTCCAATTCCCCATTTGAGCCTATCACAACACTTGCTCCTACACAGGTAGACAATGAGTTGCTCGCAAGAATGCAAGAACTTATCGACGAAAACCTTTCAAATCCTGATCTTAATGTAGACTTTCTTGCCGAACGCCTTAACATAAGCCGCAGCGGGCTTTACGACAAAATCCGTAGCCTTGCCGACGTCACTCCGCATGAGCTGATACAGCTCTCTCGACTGAAGAAAGCTGCTGAATATCTTGCAGAAGGGAAGTATCGTGTCCAAGAAGTCAGCTATATGGTGGGGATAAGCAATAGCAGCTATTTTTCACGTCTATTTCAGAAGCAATTCGGAGTCCGCCCCTCCGAATTCAAAGGGTAAAAGAGAGGATTCAAAGGGTCAGATAAAGGATGTCCTTTTGTGG
>CAMWLX010000074.1 GCA_947175225.1 uncultured Porphyromonadaceae bacterium | reverse complement strand
CGTAGGATCGTGAAAGTTTTGACGCTGTTTGTGAAACCTAATAATGCCATTTAATTCGTTATAATTGTATAAGCAAACAAAACAAAAATTATGGAATCAGTAAAATTAAGCAACGGCGTCGAAATGCCGATAGAAGGATATGGAGTATATCAGGTAGACCCTGCTGAATGCGAGCGTTGCGTCAGCGATGCGCTTAAAGTTGGCTATAGAATGATTGATACAGCCCAGGCATATCATAATGAAGAAGGGGTAGGGGCAGCGATCGCTAAGAGCGGCATCCCCCGTGAGGATATCTTCATCGTGTCAAAGATATGGATTTCAAATTATGGCTATGAGAAAGCCAAGGCTTCCATCGATGAAAGCCTACACAAACTTGGTACCGACTACATCGACCTCATGCTTCTGCATCAACCATTCTGCGACCGCTACGGTGCATACCGTGCCCTTGAAGAAGCTTACAAAGAGGGTAAGCTCCGCGCCATCGGCGTAAGCAACTTCTATCCCGACCATCTTATCGACCTTGCAAGCAACGTGGAGATACCTCCTATGGTAAACCAGGTTGAGACCCATGTCTTCGATCAGCAGATCCAAGCACAGAAATACATGGAGGAATATCGCTGCCGCATAATGTCATGGGGACCGCTTGCTGAAGGACGTAACAACTTCTTCTCCAACCCGGTACTTGAGACAATAGGTGCCAAATATGGCAAGTCTGTGGCTCAAGTCGCACTCCGTTGGCTCACACAACGTGGGGTTATAATCATACCGAAGTCTGTACATATAGAGCGTATGGAGCAGAATCTCAATATCTTTGACTTCACCCTCAGCAACGAGGATATGGAAGAGATAGCCAAGCTTGACACTGGCAAAAGCCTTTTCTTCGACCATCACGACGGTGAGGTCACAAAAATGTTTATGGGCTGGAGATAATCATTAAGTCCATCATTACTTAGCACCGGCAAGACGATATTGAGCCGGCGACATACCGATATGTTTCGTACAGTAACGACTGAAATAGCTGACGGATGTAAAATTCATCTCGTCGGCTATTTGTGTTATGGAAAGCCTGTTGTCTTTAAGATATTCGAGAATTATTGAGGTCGCCGCGCTGTTGATGTGTGACGATATGCTGTGTCCTGTCACTCGTTTGATGGTGTCTGAAAGGTATTTCGATGTTACGTTGAGTTCCTTGGCATAATAAGATACTTCCCTTTGGGTTTTTGGTCGTCCAGCCTCAATCATAGTAAAGAACTGAGTAGTGATATATCCGACCCTGTCCGTGGTCAGTATATTCTCATTATTGCGTGTATGGAAATCGAAAAGATCGTAAATCATTGTCTGAAGCAGACTTCCGATCATCTCAATGTAAAATCGATGGTCAATGTCTTCTATCCTTAGCCTGATGTTGTCAAGGTCTCTTCTGAATTTCAATGCATCTTCCTCACTTACCTTGATAATGGGATTTGAAAACAAACTGACGCAACCCTGAATGGAATAGTTGTTGGCAGGCAAAAGATTATGAAGAAACTTATCCGGAGCCGCTATGTATTCGCATCGGAAATCTTCAGATACTTTTTCAATTCTCACGAGCCGTGGACGAGAAAGCACCGCGATGTCTCCCTTCACTATCTCGAAAGGCTGGTCATTGTAGATAATTGAAGCATTCCCTTCTATGCAGATAAGATGCACCACACAGTCATAGAAAGCCGGCGAGTTTATGTGATTCTTATCCGTTGAATAGACAATATTATTATGTATACTTGTTTCCATTGTTCCTTCGATAGTCATAAACCGTTTCGTAACTGTATTACTCTCCTGTTTATAAAACTTCATGTTGGTTAATAGAATGTTTTATGCCGCAAAATTAATAAAATTTTGGGAATGTAAGTAGTAAAGGCTTGCAACATACATTTGCATATGTTGGAGTTTTTCTTTATATTTGCGAAAAGTTTGCGAAATATGGATGAAATGAGATATCCCATTGGTATGCAGACCTTCTCAAATATAATAGAGGAGGGATACGCATACGTAGATAAGACTGCTTATATCAAGCCTTTGTTGAGGCAGGGCAAGTATGTTTTCCTGAGCCGTCCCAGACGGTTTGGGAAAAGCTTATTGCTTTCTACCCTTGAGGCTTATTTCGAAGGTCGCCGTGAACTTTTTAAAGGACTTGCTGCCTACAGCATGGATCTGGATTGGACTCCATCCCCGGTACTCCGTTTCGACTTCAATGCCGAGGATTTTAGCCTTGACAACGGCCTTGAAAGTCTGCTGAACCGATTGCTTAAAAAATATGAGAAAAAATACGGAATGACAGATGTGGCTGATACGATTGCAGGGAGGTTCTCTGAACTCATAGAAACGGTTGCTGAGTCAATAGGTTGCAAGGTTGTCATCCTTATAGATGAATACGACAAGCCGTTGTTGGATATAGAGGATAATAAAGAGGTTTTTGAGAAGAATCAGCGTACCCTAAAGAGTTTCTTTGGCAATCTCAAATCGATGGATCGATATATACGGTTTGCATTCATCACGGGAGTTGCTCGCTTCAGTAAGGTCAGCATCTTTAGCGATCTCAATAATCTAAAGGACATTTCTATGGCCGATGACTACGCCGATATTTGCGGTTGGACTGAGGATGAACTGATCGACAATTTCCGTCCCGGCGTAGAGATGCTCGCAGAAAAACGAAAAGAGCATTTTGATGATACACTTCAAGCTATGAGGGAGTACTATGATGGATACCTTTTCACCCAGATTGGATCCCGACTCTACAATCCATTCAGTGTCCTGAATGCTCTTGACTTAAAGAGGATAGATCCTTATTGGTTTGGTACCGGCACACCGACTTTTCTTGCACGACGTGTGAGGGCACGCGGCACATTTCCGCCGGACATCAACGGAAAGATGTGTACAAGGGAGCAACTGATTGCTGTTGGATTGTACTCAAGCAATCCTATACCTCTGATGTTCCAGACCGGCTACCTGACCATCGCAGATTATCATGAGGACACAAATCTTTACGAGCTTCGGTTTCCCAACCGGGAAGTGGAAATTGGGTTTTATCAGGAGCTCCTGCCTATATATGCACCTGACACATCAGATCCCTTCAGCCCATTTGACCTCTCGCTCTTCAAGCAGGATCTCGCAAAAGGTAACATCTGCGAATTCATGGAGCGACTGTCTGCCCTTCTGAAGGATCTCCCGGGCGAGGATCACAATGAGTCGACCTACAGGGCTGTCACCTATCTGCTTTCAGTGCTCTGCGGCACCTTGGCAGTTGCCGAGCACCATGGCTACAAGGGACGCAGCGACTTGGAGGTGATGGCCGGAAGATACGTGTATGTTTTTGAATTCAAATACAACAAGAGCGTGGCTGATGCAATGTCCCAGATCAATGACCGCGACTATGCCGGACGCTACGCCATGGATACTCGTACAGTATATCTCATCGGTGCCAACTTTATTGAGAAGAGGGAGGAACGAGGACTAAAATATGAAATCGAAATTCTCAAAAAGTAATATGAAAAGACTTATTCAATCGCTGCTGATGATGCTTCTCGTCGTGTTTGGTATGACGCCTTAACAATTCAATATCTCTGTCGGATCTTCCGGCCAACGATGTTTGGGATATCGGCGACGCAGCTCTTTGCGGACTTCGAAGTATGTTTCTCTCCAAAATCCTTCCATGTCCTGCGTTAGCTGTACCGGTTTGAACCCTGGTGACAACAGCTCCATCAAGACCGGTCGCTTGCCATCATCAAGACATGGCGTTTTCATCATACCAAAGCAATCCTGAAGACGAGCGCTGACTATAGGGACCTCAGCTCCACGACGGTAGTGGATACGTGCATTGCGTCCCGAAGGCAGTTTTAGGTGAGTTGGAGCTATTCTGTCAAGTGCTTGTTGCTGCTCGTAGTTTAGAAAACTTAGAATTACGTTCCTTATATCTATCTTACGAAGCTCCTGCACTGTCGAGGCATTTCCTATATATATCGGAAGCCATTCACCCGCAGAGTCAAGCACCGTTTCGGTTGAAACATCGGGTAATTCCAGCTCAGGATGCCAACCTGCTGTCACCGCTATCCTAAGCTGAAGACCCTGCACATCATCATTGAAATCAAACATTGTCAACCCTTCTTTGGGAGCTACTGCCGCGACAACTGACGCTATAAGAGGATTTGGATCACCCTTCAACGGTCGAGTTGCCAAACACAGGAGTCCTAACCGCAACTCCTCTCTTACTATAACCTTGCCCTCTTTGCTATTCCACATAGCACACTCCATCCAAGTTCCTTGCGACATTACGAAGTCCTTATCAACAGGAGCAGCCAAGAAAATACGCGTTCCCATCGAAGCGATTGCAAGATATTCATGGCGTGCAAGGTCATCAGAGAGATGAAGAGATACGAGTTTACCTCCCTGTGAAAGACGGTAACTTCCATTGGCTTCGCGTTTAGCGATCCTCTCCGGATAAGCAAAACCAACAAGCTTCCCAATTTCTTCCGGCTCAGGATTCTCACAATATTTTTGTGACCTTACGAGCCTCATATATTGAGCCGAAATATTATCGATTTTTTTCCATTGAGATGGAATTTTATCTTTCCTGAAATGCTTAAGCATCGCTATTCGGGTGGAAATATCCGCATCCGTCTCATCCGCAACAGGATCTTTTTCTTCAAGGATTGCGGCGATATCGCATGCTATTGCCTTCATATCGCCGGCTTCTGTCAGCATGTTTGCTATTCGAGGATGGCAAGGCAATTGAGCGAGTCTTTCACCCTTCTTTGTAAGTCGGCCGGCTTTGTCTATTGCTCCAAGCATACGTAGCAGATCTTTGGCATTTGCCAAATGGCCTGCAGGGGGAGGGGTTATCCATGGCAGGCGGGTGGGATCTGTCTCACCCCAAGCCGAAACAGTCAACATTATTGATGAAAGGTCGGAGGATTCAATCTCCGGTTGGCGGCTCTCTTTCATTCTTGATTCTGTAGCTTTTGTCCATAACCTGTAGCATACTCCATCCATCAACCGTCCGGCGCGCCCTGACCTTTGAGTTGCCATATCCAGAGATATTCTTTCAGTTGTAAGACGGCTTAATCCTGTAGCCGGTTCAAACACTGGAGTGCGATACAAGCCTGAATCCACCACTACTGATATCCCATCGATAGTTAGTGATGTCTCTGCAATAGGAGACGCGAGTACTATTCTGCGTTTTCCTCCTTCATTTGGCGATAAAACTTGCTGTTGCTTCTCAGTCGGAAGCATACCATATAGGGTAAGGATTTCGGCATCCTGACTCGTATCATCAAGCAGTTCGCGGCATTTCAAAATCTCTGCCTGACCCGGAAGAAAAGCCAATATATTCCCCTCATGCTGTCGAATTGCTCTTTTGACCGTACTTGCCACTGCTGAAGCACAATCCTTGAAATCAAAATCTTCTCCATGGATTATCTTTACATCATATCTTTTGCCCGGACAATGAATATATCCGGAATCCATCTTTCTGCATAATGAATCGGCATCAATTGTGGCCGACATGACAAGAATTTTGAGATCCGGACGAATGACGTTTTGAATTTCCCGAGTAAGTGCAAGCGTGAGATCGGAAGAAAGACTCCTCTCATGAAACTCGTCAAAGATCACTGCGGCAACCCCTTCAAGAGTCGGGTCTTCTACAAGCATGCGTTCCAAAATACCCTCAGTTATCACTTCTATGCGAGTATTGGCAGAGACACGAGTGTCGAAGCGAACCCTGTAACCTACTGTGTCGCCAATTTTTTCTCCTAACATGGAAGCCATCCGTCCTGCTACTTGTCGGGCAGCAATTCTTCTCGGCTCGAGCATGAGGATTTTTCCTTCCGGAAGGCTTTCCAAGAGAGATATGGGGAGTAGGGTAGATTTTCCCGCTCCAGGAGGAGCAGTCACCACAAGACGCGGATGCCTTGCCAACGAAATATTCACTTCATCTGCAATATCTGAGACAGGCAACTGTCTGAATCTCTCTTGTATTTTCATTCTTATCTTAATGTGTGAAAAATGAGGATACACCTGTCGGATGTATCCTCTTATAAAATATTGTCAAAATCAAATTATTAACATTCAACTTTCGCTTGCGATAGTTAAATTATTTGTTGACTTGATATTTGTTCCAGCCGTCTTTGAGGTAGGCGAGCACTTGCTCTGCTGCCGCTACACCGGCGTTGAAGTTAGCTTCTGCAGTCTGAGCACCCATTTTCTTAGGAGTGAAGAAGACGCGGGCACCAAACTTCTGTTCAAACTCTTCAGCTTTGTCAGGCTTGATATCGCTTACATAGCGGAGATCGGGGCGCTCTTCAAGAGCCTTGATCAGGCCGTCCTCATCAATCACTTCCTTACGGGCTGTGTTCACAAGGACTCCACCTTTAGGCATCTTCATCACGAGGTCGTAACCGATGCTTTTCTTTGTCTCCGGCGTTGCAGGAATATGAAGCGAAACAAAATCATTCTCTGAGAAGAGTGCATCTACATCATGAACCGGACGTACACCTTCGGCTTCCATCACTGCGTCGTCTACAAATTTGTCAAGAGCAGAGATCTTCATTCCAAAACCTTTTGCAATGCGAGCAACGTTTCTTCCTACCTGGCCGAAAGCATAAATACCAAGATTCTTGTCTTTCAATTCTGAGCCGGACTTGCCGTTGTATTGGTTGCGGCACATCATCACAACCATACCAAATACGAGTTCCGCAACAGCATTTGAATTCTGTCCGGGAGTGTTCATCACGCAAATGCCCCTCTTGGAAGCAGATTCAAGATCGATATTGTCATAGCCTGCCCCGGCTCGTACGATAACTTTCAGATTAGGAGCTGCAGCCATAACTTCATCGTCGATCTTATCGCTTCTAACGATAAGACCTTCAACATCTTTTACTGCTTCGAGAAGATCTTCACGAGTTCCCATCTCAACAAGCTTCAACTCATTGCCGCTTGCATTGACAGTATTGGCTATAGCCTTCACAGCATCTTTTGCGAAAGGCTTCTCTGTAAATACTAATACTTTCATAGTTTCTCGTGATTAATGAAGTGACTCAAACTCGTGCATGCATTCGATGAGTGCATCTACAGATTCCATTGGGAGAGCATTATAGAGAGATGCGCGGAAGCCACCAACGTCACGGTGACCTTTGATGCCCATCATGCCCTTAGATGTAGCGAAGTCGATAAATTCTTTTTCGAGGGCGGAATATTCAGGTTTCATGACGAAACATACGTTCATGATCGAGCGCGATGCCTTATCCTGAACAGTGGCAACAAACATCTTGCTTGAGTCAATTGCCTCATACAGTTTCTCTGCTTTTGCTATGTCCATCTTCTCTATTTCGCGGATACCACCGAGACTCTTGTAATATTTGAGAGTCTGGAGAGCCGCAAAGATAGGAAGAACAGGAGGAGTATTAAACATACTTCCTTTGTCAACGTGAGTCTTATATTTGAGCATTGTAGGAATCACACGGCTCACTTTGTCAAGAGCTGCATCCTTAACGATACAGATAGTCACGCCGGAAGGAGCGAGATTCTTCTGAGCCCCTGCATAGATTAGGTCGTATTTGCTGACGTCGACAGGACGAGAGAAAATATCAGAACTCATATCGCAGATCATCGGCACGCTGACTTCTGGATCTTTACGGATTTCAGTTCCGTAAATAGTATTGTTAGATGTATAGTGGAAGTAGTCTACGTCTGATGGAACAGTCCAACCGGTTGGAATTACTGTATAGTGTGAATCTTTGCCGGAAGCGACAACGTCAACTTCGCCGAAGAGCTTAGCTTCCTTTATAGCTTTGGAAGCCCAAACGCCTGTGTCGAGATAAGCAGCCTTAGTATTCAGGAAGTTCATCGGAGCCATTGCAAACTGAAGGCTTGCGCCGCCGCCGAGGAAAAGAACGCTATATCCTTCAGGCACTTCGAGAAGTTCCTTGACAAGAGCAACTGCTTCATCAACAACAGCCTGGAACTGTTTGCTACGGTGAGATATCTCAAGGATCGAAAGACCCATATCAGCGAAGTCGATAATAGCATCCGCTGTATTCTTGATTGTGTACTGGCTCAAAATGGATGGGCCTGCGTAGAAATTGTGTTTCTTCATCTCTATGTATTTTAGATGTATGAATGTTTTCTGTCTCTATGAGAGTGGCATTAGCCTTTCTCAGTTGCAAATTTAATCAATTAATATCAAATTGACAATTATTTTGGAGATATTTTTAGTTTCAAAGATATGTTTTATAACATAATGAAATTCTAATTTGCTCAGATGGTCTGTTGCTTGAGCTTTTCCACATAATCATCGATTCTGTGAAGCTCCTTTGGAATATCGATTTCCTGTGGGCAATGATGGACACACTGGCGGCAGCCTATGCAATGGCTGGCCTGTCGCAATTTAGGCACAGAGCGGTCATAACCGACAAGAAATGCCCTCCTGGCCTCAGCATATTTTGGAGATTGACTTGATGTCGGAATATTATCTTCGTTGACACATTTATTATAATGGAGAAGAATGGCTGGAATATCGATACCGTACGGACAAGGCATACAATACTTGCAGTCATTGCAAGGCACGGTAGGGTATTGCTTCATAATGTCGGCAGTCTCCTGAAGGAATACCAGATCATCTTCCGATAGCGGACGTAGCGGACTATAGGTGTGAATATTGTCTTCAAGGTGCTCCATATATGTCATTCCACTCAAGACAGTGAGCACGTCAGGATGAGTTCCGGCAAATCGGAATGCCCAAGAAGCAACACTCTCATCCGGATTGCGCTGTTTTAGTCTGTTGGCAATATTATCCGGCACCTTTGAGAGTCGTCCTCCAAGAAGTGGCTCCATGATAACAGCTGGGATTCCTCTTTTTTCGAGCTCGCGATAAAGATAATTGGCATTCGTACTTAAAGGTTCTTCTTCCGGAGTGTGTTTCCAGTCCATATAGTTAAGCTGAATCTGGACGAAATCCCAATTATACTCGTCGTGTTTTGACAAGAGATAATCGAAAACCTCTATGTCACCGTGATATGAAAAACCAAGATTTTTGATTCTGCCCGCTTTTCTCTCTTCAAGTAGGAAATCAAGTAGACCATTATCGATAAATCTTTGGTTTAGATTCTCTAAGCCTCCGCCTCCTACGGCGTGGAGAAGCATATAGTCGATGTAGTCGGTTTGAAGCTCTTTCTTAGAGTTCTCATACATTTCTTTAGATGCTTCCAGCGATTGAGTGGCAGGATTGAAATTGGAGAGTTTCGTAGCTATATAGTAGCTATCTCTGGGATGGCGGCTCAAAGCTATACCTGTGACTTTCTCAGATTTTCCTTGGCAATAGACCGGCGACGTATCAAAATAGTTGACTCCATTTTCTATTGCAGTGTCAACAAGACGGTTGACCATTTCCTGATCTATTTCTTCTTCATTTTCTTTGCCTCCTTCTACCGGTTTTGTAGGCCAACGCATACATCCATAGCCAAGAATCGATACTTTATCCCCTGTCTTAGGATTTGTGCGATATGTCATTTCTCCCTCCTTGGAATCAGGAGTGGCCTCAACAACTTTTTCAGCATTCTTACATCCTGCCAATGCAAGCCCGGTCAAAGAAGTGCCTATTCCCAGTCTCTTTAGAAAATCCCTGCGAGTGATAATATTGCTCATGTCTGAATACTTTCTTTTGTTGTTAAATGATTCTATGATTCTCATGTCCTTCCACGTAGATAGCGCTGAAAGGACGAGCGGGACAGAGATTTTCGCATGCTCCGCAACCAATGCAGCGTTCTGTATTTACTGCAGGAATCTTGAGACCATTGTCGGCTTCTACCATTGAGATAGCTCCTGTAGGACAGTGTCGGGCACAATTGCCACATTCCACTCCATCCGTGAGAGGAACACAATTTGCCTTCACCCATACTGCATGACCAATCTGGATTGAAGATTTGTCAGCGGTATCAATTGGGCGTATTGCGCCGGTAGGGCAGACATCGGAACAGCGAGTACACTCCGGGCGGCAGTAGCCAATTTCATAGGAAGATTCCGGCTGCATGAAGTTTTCGATATCTGTCATCGGTCGGAGTACGCCGTTGGGGCATGCAGAGACGCAAAGCTGACAGGCAGTGCAGTGATTGTTGAGATTTCTTAGGCTGATTGCACCCGGAGGGGCAATACGGGTCTTACGTTTCGGTATCTTTTTGTCTTCAATAGTTGCAAGTCCGCCATCCACTGTTTTGTCAGCTGCTGATAAAGCCGCAGTGGTTCCTATAATTGCTGCAGCAGAAAGGAACTGTCGGCGTGAACCATCGACCTTCTCGCTGTCAGAATCAGTCCTTTCACTTTTCAGGCCTACATATTTGAATGTCAGAGCCCCCTTGTTGCATTTTTCAAGACAATCAAAACATGACACGCAGCGTGAATAATCCACTTTGTGATTTGCAATATCAATGCAGGAAGACTTACAGTTGCGAGAGCAGAGATTACAGTTGACACACTTTGACTTGTCGATTACAATCCGGAAGAGTGAAAAGCGTGAGAAGAATCCAAGTACGGTTCCGACAGGGCAGATAGTGTTGCAATAAGTCCTGCCATTTCGCCATGCGAGGATAGCCAAGGCAACAAGAGTAACTGAGGCTACCACCAACACTCCATAGCCATGTTGCCAATATTCCACATTATAGAATGCGTAGCTTTGATGCTGCTCTGCCCAAGAAGCGAGAAGATTGTTTCCCCATATCCATACCGGCTTAAGAATGCTTGATGCAATCCTGCCATAGGCGCTATATGGAGCAAGCAATGCCACCATTGAATTGATTCCGGCTATAATTGCAATCACCATGACGGCAAGAAATGTATAGCGAAGGATATTGATAGGTTTTGAATAAGTGTATCTATTTTTCTTTGCCCTCTTTCCGAGCCATCCGAAGCCATCTTGCATGATGCCAAGCGGGCAGATAATAGAGCAGTAAAGGCGTCCAAATAGCAAAGTAAGCAGGATAAGGCTAATGATAACAATGACATTTAATGAAAGTAGTGCCGGAAGGAACTGGATCTTTGCCATAAAGCCAAAAAGCGGCTGCCAAGTTCCTGTAAAGTCAAGGAATATGGGAGTGATAAGTAGAATACTTACTATTGCAAGTACTCTTCTTATAATTTTCAAAGTGCTTTGTTTGTTAGCCTTTTTTCTTTTGTTTATAGGTTCTGATTTATCGTTGTTTGCCATATTTGAGATTTGTTCTTTTTTTAGTTCGGTATGGCAAAGTTAATAAAAAACTTCAACTTTCGCAAATGAAAGTTGAAGTTTATAGAATCTTAAAAATTTGAGTGTTATTTCAGACGTTATCTTTGGATAATTTTTCTGCCATTTTTAATGACGATACCCTTATAGTTTTCATCGACTTCCTGGCCCCAAACGTTGAAGATTCGATTGTCAGAGTTTGGATCGTCGATATACACATTATCCACTCCGGTGTCGAGAGACGATCCGTCGATGTAAGATTTCTCATTGACGAAAAAGAGTGTAATTTGTTTGGGTTTGGAAGCTATCGTTTTCTTATAAGAATAGTTATACTTGGTTCCTGAGCTGGTCGTAATAGTTGAATTCATCGTGAAAACACCATTTTCATCGTAAGAAGTCTTCATGTCTACCAACGAACCATTCATGTCTTTTGTGAATGTATCCCAATTGTAATTGCT
>CAMWLX010000073.1 GCA_947175225.1 uncultured Porphyromonadaceae bacterium | reverse complement strand
AATAAAATTAAATTATATAATGGATATATTTGAATATCGTAAAGATCTTATCATCAAGCGTTATGAGGATCTCGTGACACGTCCTAATAAGGCAATCGAAGGAAACGGCATATATGAGAGATATGAGAATCCGGTGATGACAGCAGAAATGGTGCCTCCATATTGGAAATATGATTTCGATAAGGCCACCAACCCTTACTTTATGGAGCGCATTGGCTGCAACGCAACCCTCAATTCAGGTGCAATCAAGTGGGGCGACAAGTATGTCATTGTAGTCAGAGTAGAGGGAAGCGACAGAAAATCGTTTTTCGCAGTTGCCGAGAGTCCTACAGGAATTGACAATTTCCGTTTCCGGCCTCATCCCATTACGCTTCCTGACACAGAAGACCCTGCAACAAATGTCTATGATATGCGCCTGACACGCCACGAGGATGGATGGATCTACGGACTCTTCTGTGTGGAGCGTCATGATGACTCTAAGCCCGGCGACCTTTCAGCAGCTACCGCTGCATGCGGCATCGCCCGCACACACGACCTTATCAACTGGGAACGTCTTCCTGATCTAAAGAGCAAATCGCAACAGCGCAACGTAGTGCTTCATCCGGAATTCGTAGAAGGGAAATATGCACTCTATACCCGTCCGCAAGATGGATTCATCGACACTGGCAGCGGGGGAGGAATCGGATGGGCTCTTATCGATGATATTTGCCATGCAGAGATAAAGGAAGAGATCATCATCGACCGACGTTACTATCACACTATTAAGGAAGTCAAGAACGGTGAAGGTCCTCATCCTATAAAGACCGACCGGGGATGGCTGCATCTCGCCCATGGCGTGAGAGGTTGTGCTTCAGGACTCCGCTATGTGCTGTATATGTATATGACATCTCTTGAAAAACCATGGGAAAAGATAGCTTCCCCGGGTGGCTACTTAATGGCGCCTGTAGGTGAGGAATATATCGGCGATGTAATGAATGTGCTTTTCACTAATGGCTGGATTGCAGACGAAGACGGAAAAGTATTCATCTATTATGCATCTTCCGACACACGCATGCATGTGGCAACATCTACCATCGACCGTCTTGTGGACTACTGCTTCAACACTCCACAAGATGGACTCACTACAACAGAATCTGTCAAGACTTTAAACCATCTGATTGACAAAAACCTCACCCTCGGTCTCAAATTATAAATTTAGTAATCAATCATATTATTAGCATACTATCATGAATGCATTTATAATTAATGTCAGCGACAAGACACTTGCTTTAGCTTGAGCGCAGCTAATTATGCATTATGCATTATGAATTATGCATTACTTCTTAGTATGGCAAGTTTATCTGAAAAAATAGGTTATGCCCTTGGGGATGCAGCTTCAGGAGGAATCGTATGGAAAATAATGTCTATTGCATTCCCATTCTTCTTCACCAACGCCTTTGGTCTCTCTCTTGAAGATGCAGCCTTGCTTATGCTGATAGCGCGACTCTTCGATGTAGTCACAGACCCCATTATGGGAAGCCTCGCCGACCGTACTCAGAGCCGCTTCGGGACATACCGACCTTGGCTCATCTATGGAGCAATTCCTTTTGGCATCGTATTTGCACTTCTGCTCTACACTCCCGACTTTGGTCCGGATGGGAAACGCGCCTATGCTTACGCCCTTTATCTTCTCATGATGGTAATGTATACAGCGGTCAATGTTCCATACGGTTCGCTGCTTGGTGTCATGACAGAAGACGACCATGAGAAAAATCAATTCTCAGCCTACCGTATGGTTGGAGCATATGCAATGGGGTTCATCACCCTGCTCTCATTCCCTTATATTCAGAAGATGATCGGGGGCAATGAAAACGACCCTGCAGTGTTGGCTCATCAATATGCCATCATCGGTGTTATCTTCGGCATCCTTGCTGCAATTATGACTCTTGCTTGCGGACTAATGACAAAGGAACGTCTGAAACCCGTGCGTGCTGAGAATTTCAGTTTCAAGCAGTTTGGCGATCTATTCCGAAATAAACCCTGGGTATGTATGACCACTATCAGCGTGCTTACAAACTTCTTTAATGGTTTCCGCTACGCCGTGGTAGCCTATATGTTCGATTACTGTCTTGACGGAGAAGTAACTCTTGGAAGTTTCATCATCAACTACACCGTCTTTATGGCATTCGGCGAAATCACTTGCATGATATTTGGAGGAATATCACCGGCATTCACAAAATGGGTCGGCTCGAAACGGGGTGCCTTTACCTGGGCAGCAGTAATTTGCTGTGTCACATCAGTGGTATTCTTCTTTATCCCAATGAATACATCATTTATATGGCTGATGATCGTCGTTTCGGTTCTTACTTCTGTCGGAGTCGGCATATACTCACCGCTGCTCTGGTCAATGTATGCTGATGTGGCTGACTACGCGACTCAGAAGAACGGAGTCTCCTCTACAGGTCTGATTTTCTCATCCGGGACTATGGCTCAGAAATTCGGAAGTGCAATTTCAGGCTCCCTTATAGCCCTTCTGCTTGGATTGGCAGGAGCTACGATGATTGAGATTGATGGCAACACCACTATAAATCCGGAATCAATCACCTCTTCTGTGCGCACCATGATCTGGGCTCTATTCTCTCTTTTCCCGGCTGGGATTGCCGTCATTATGGGAGTTATGACATATTTCTTCCCTATTAAGAAATGATTTTAAATGTTGACAAAAAGCTTTAAGGAGGATTTAGAAAAATGCCTCCGCAAAAACATACTTCCATATTGGATGGAAAAGATGAAAGATCCATCCGGCGGCTATTACGGTCGCAGAGATGGTCACGACCATCTCTATGAAGATGCGCCCAAAGGGGCTATCCTTCAGGCGCGAATCCTATGGACATTCTCTGCTGCATACAATGCTCTGCACGATTCTGAGTATCTGAAAGATGCAAAGCATGCATACGAATTCATACGCGACCATTTTATCGACAAAGAAAATGGCGGGGCTTATTGGAGCGTTTCTGCCGATGGCAATCCTCTTGACACTAAGAAACAGTTCTACGCCATAGCATTCATAATCTATGGCCTTTCAGAATATTATATCGCATCCAATGATCAAGAGGCTCTTAAGCCGGCTTATGATCTGTTCGGGTCAATTGAAGATCATGCTCTCGACAAGGAAAAAGAAGGATATATTGAAGCTGCCAATTGCGACTGGAGTCAGATTGAAGACATGCGTCTGAGCGAACGTGATGCCAATGCTTCAAAGACTATGAATACCCATCTTCATATTCTTGAGGGGTATACAAATCTTCTCAGGGCTCTTCGAATGGCAAAAGAGCGTGGCGTGGTGTGGGTGACTGATTCTGAAATTGAGAAAGTGAAAGAAGCGAATGTATATTTGCTCCGTATATTCCTCGACCGCATTGAGAATCATGAGACACATCACTTGACGCTTTTCTTTGATGAAGACTGGAACAAATATGATGATGCTGAATCATACGGACATGACATCGAAGCATCATGGCTCCTTCTCGAGACTGCATACGTCATAGGCGACGACAAACTGATTGCAGAGACTCTCGAACATACCCAACTAATAGCCCTTGCTGCCTTAAAAGGGCGACGGGAAGACGGGAGCATGATTTATGAGATGCATGGAGATGGCAGGCTTGACGAAGACCGACATTGGTGGGTTCAGGCAGAAAACGTAATCGGGCAATTGTATCTTGCACGATTCCATAGCGATCCTGAAGAGGACGCAGAGATCACCTACTGGCTTAAGTCGGCACATGAAAGCTGGCAATTTATAGCCGATAATCTTATAGACCCTGAGGGGGAATGGTTCTGGTCGATAAAAGCGGATGGATCTGTCAATAGGGATGATGATAAGGCTGGATTCTGGAAATGCCCTTATCATAACTCACGTATGTGCCTTGAATCAATTAATATCCTCAACTCTTTTGATTAATTCGGCTTTCGCAAGCGAAAGCCGAGGTTTATGGGGTTATAGGTTTATGGGGTTATAGGTTTATGGGGTTATAGGTTTATGGGATTATAGGGGATTAAATAATTAGAATTAAGAAATTTATATTCATACATTGAAATGAAAAATACTTTCTTGTGTCTATCTTGCAGTATGCTTGCTTTTTCTTTTGCAGCATCAGCAGAGACTGTGCATATATCTACCCCGAAGACATCTTTGGTGGTGGAAGCAAATAAGGGAGAGCAACCAAAGTTTCTATATTATGGCAACGCTCTTTCTGCAGGTGATCTACAGAGTTTGAAGGCTGCCGGAACTCCGCAGCTCAATGCGTATCCGGTATATGGTCTTTGGCCTGCTAATGAGGCTGCATTTGCCGCTGTGCATTCCGACGGCAATATGACTCTTGACATGGTCACAGAAAATGTTTCGGTCACTAAGAATGAAGATGGAGGTGAGACTACTACAATCACCATCACCGATAAGGTTTACCCATTCTCGATTGATCTCAACTACCGCACTTTCCCCGGTCTTGATGTGATTGAGACTTGGACAGAAGCTTCTCATCAGGAGAAAGGGAATGTGAAGCTGACTCGATTCATGTCGGGCTATCTTCCGATACGCCGCAACGATGTATACGTGTCTCAACTATATGGCACATGGGCAAATGAAGGTAGAGTGGAGGAAGCTCCCCTACCCCACGGCGTGAAAATGATCAAGAATAAGGATGGAGCACGCAATTCCCACACTTCGCATGGAGAAGTGATGATCTCCCTTGATGGGAAGGCTCAGGAAAATGATGGTCGGGTGATAGGGGCAGCCCTGTGCTATGGAGGCAACTACAAACTGATGTTTGACACTGACGACACTGACTATCATCATTTCTTCGCAGGAATCAATGAAGAAAATTCTGCCTATAATCTGAAGAAAGGGGAAAAATTCACCACTCCCCCTCTTGCTCTGACATATTCAGAAGAGGGACTCGGAGGAGCAAGCCGCAATTTCCACAAATGGGGTCGCGAGCAGCGTCTGGCACATGGCGACAAACCACGCAAGATTCTTCTCAATAGCTGGGAAGGTGTCTATTTCGACATCAATGAGGAAGGGATGCAGCAGATGATGACTGACATTGCAAACATGGGTGGAGAACTGTTTGTGATGGACGACGGATGGTTTGGATCAAAGTATCCACGCAACAATGATTCTACTTCTCTTGGAGACTGGACAGTAGATACCAACAAGCTTCCCGGTGGCATTCAGGGTCTGTGCGACGCTGCAAAGGAACGCGGCATTAAGTTTGGCATCTGGATTGAGCCGGAAATGGTCAATAGTGTTTCAGAGCTTTATGAGAAGCATCCTGAATATGTAGTGAAAGCTCCAAACCGCGAGCCTGTCCTCGGACGAGGAGGCACACAGATGGTGCTCGACTTGGCAAATCCCAAGGTGCAAGACATTGTGTTCAATATCGTGGATACCCTTCTGACAAAATACCCGGAAATCGACTACATCAAATGGGATGCCAATGCTCCGATCATGAACCACGGATCGCAATATCAGACTGCCGACAATCAGAGCCACCTCTATATCGACTATCACAAGGGTCTCATCAAGGCTCTCGAACGCATCCGCGCCAAGTATCCTGATGTGACAATCCAGGCATGTGCAAGCGGTGGCGGACGTGCAAACTGGGGTATACTACCCTATTTCGACGAGTTCTGGGTGAGCGACAACACGGATGCACTGCAGCGAATCTACATGCAGTGGGGCACAAGCTACTTCTTCCCTGCCATCACTATGGCTTCTCATATTTCGGCATCTCCCAATCATCAGACCAACCGCATAGTGCCTCTGAAATTCCGTACCGACGTGGCTATGAGCGGACGTCTTGGCATGGAGATCCAGCCGAAAAATATGACTGATGAGGAGAAAGAGCAGAGTCGCAAGGCAATAGCTGACTACAAGTCGATACGCGACGTTGTGCAGTTTGGCGACCTCTATCGTCTTCTTTCACCCTACGACGGAAAGGGAGCGGCATCTCTGATGTATGTTTCTCCCGACAAGAAAGACGGTGTGTTCTACTGGTGGAAGACGGAGCAGTTTATGGACCAGCATTTGCCACGCATCACTATGGATGGTCTCGATCCCAACAAGATGTATACAGTAACCGAGCTTAACCGCATCGACAACGAGCCTCTGCCCTACGAAGGGAAATCCTTCACAGGAGCTTTCTTGATGTCAAACGGACTAGAGATGCCCCTCACCCACAATGTAGACTGGAACAAGCGCAACGACTACGCATCGCGCGTCTTGAAGCTGACTGCTAAATAAACGTTAAAACCCTGATCCTCTATTAAGTATAATGGAAACACAATCGAAAAGGCGACCTTCGGGTCGCCTTTTACTATTACATCTTACATCCGTCCATAAAATTCAACATCTTCATCTTTCAGATTGCCCTGACATAACTTCTATCCATTTAATGACTATGAGGGGGGCTGAACACTAAATGGTAGTAGGGCGTTATAATATATGGAAATTGAAACCTTAAAATTATAAAGAAAAAATGATAAGACTTAATGTATCAATGATTGTGGAGACGAGTGAGAACCGCGATAAACTCGTCGATAAAGCAACAGAACTTGTAGAATTCTCTCTTCGCGATAAAGGCTGCATCAGCTACGACCTTTATAAGTCGACAACTAATGATGACCGCTATCTGATTCTTGAGACATGGGAATCGGAAGAGGACCTCAAGGCTCATATGGCTTCCGATCACTTCAAACGTCTCGTCCCGGAGATTGAGAAATGCTCCACTATGACCTTGGAGAAGTTTGACTTCTAAATAAAAATCCCCGATTTTGAAATCGGGGATTTTTGCTATTTGATGATCTTGATATTATGGCAATCGTATGTGACGATTTGTTTTATGCCACGTTCTGTCGGAGCCTGCAGACTTCGGATTATGGCATTCTGCACATCGTCTAACACCACTGCCGGACGCCCTTCTGGTTTGGCGTAAGTGAAAGTGAGATCGTTGACATAAAGTCCATCGACATGGCGAGCATAGAGTCCGTATGCCGGAGTGCGACCGGCAAACTTGGGCTCCGGATAATTGGTGCCCTGCTCTCGATAACCTCTGGGATTGTCAAGAACCTTCATTCCGCCACGATAATGCAGGCGAATATTATTTAGCCATATACCTCTGACAGGCTCTTCGGGCAAGCCTGTGACGATGATTGAGCACAAAGAGTCACAGTCTTGGGCAATGACGTTGGAGATCTGTATATCACAGGCGGTAGAGTTGCGGGTTATCTCCTTGGGGCCACGGTTGCGACAACCGGTAGTGATATAAATGGGGTAATGATGGACATGATTCATCGTCACATTGCTTACAGATATATTTTCCATTATCCCTTGATCAACTTCTTCAAATGCCAAACCGCTTGAATAGTTAAACGTACAGTTAGATAGAGTGATGTCTCTGTAACCGCCGTTTGACTCCGTGCCGAGTTTAAAACGGCCGCATACCCAGTTTACTTTTTCAGGCACATATTCTCCTGATAGGAACGTACCACACTTATAGCCTGTGATATGGCAATTCGTAACCGATATGTGTTCGCAAAGCACAGCTTCTTTGAGAGCATATGAACTCTTAAGCACAATGGCATCATCGCTTGGAGTATTAACGCGGCAATTGCTGATAGAAAAATATTTGCAGCAGTCGATATCCATGCCATCGCGGTTGGTGTCGACGGTAATATTGTCGATAACACCACGTTCGCAGCCGGTAAGTATGATGGCAAAGTGGCCGCCACGATAGATGGTAATATCACGGAGTGTGACATTGCGGCACTGCTTCAATGCAATTGCTTTGTCTCCGGTACCAATCGATCCTCCCTGTACATTCCCAGCTCGTTCGGTATCTTTTTTAGTCAGTCCGAGACCATCAATCATACCGTGGCCGGTAATGCTGATATTTTCCTGTCCGACTGCCCAAATCAATGAATTATGGAAATATGTGTGTCCTCCATCCTGATATTCGGGAAAGCCGCCAAACGATTCGCTTTCATCATACGCCTTCATTTCAGCCGGAGCTGCCAAGATAGTACATCCTGCCGAGAGATTGAGGTGGATGTTAGATTTCAGGCGTATGCTTCCACATAGATATGTGCCAGCCGGAAAATACACTTCGCCACCTCCGGAAGAGGCAGCATCTTCGATAGCTGCATTTATTGCCGGCGAGTCTAAAGCGATGCCATCCCCTTTCGCTCCAAAGTCGCGAACATCATAAATTTTTGCTGATAAGGGCAATACGCATATAGCGATTATGAGTAAAGATAAGAATTTTTTCATGGTGAAGTGGTTTAGACTGATTTCTATAATATGTCTTGCTCATGCCGGAACATGATGTACTCGGCAAAGATACAATAAAAATTTGATTTATGCACAATCATTACGTTGCAAAAATTGGTTTTGACCTTAAGGATATTGGTTAGTTATTCCTCAACAAAGGTATCGGGTATAACAAAAGTTTTTACTAATTTTGCAAATAACTTTTTAAACTATCGAATATGACAGACAAAGAATTTCTCCATTACGCATCAGAAGGCAACCTTATCGTAGCCGGAAGCGACATTCATAAAAAAATGCACTCTATAAGCCAACGGGCTCTCAGGCTTACTGCCCAAATCAATGCTTCCTATCACACTCCCGAAGAATTGAGAGACCTGATGTCGGAGCTTCTCGACAAACCTCTTGATGATAATTTCGGCCTGTTTCCCCCTTTTCATACCGATTGCGGACAAAATATTACAATTGGCAAAGGAACGTTCATAAACATGGGATGCTCATTCCAAGACTGGGGAGGGATTACGATCGGTGATGGCTGTCTGATTGGACATAACTGCACCATCTGCACCGTAAACCACTCCAAAGATCCCGACCGACGCGGGGATATGACTTGCACCCCTGTAAAAATCGGTAATCAAGTTTGGGTCGGAGCCAATGTGACAATTCTTCCCGGCATTACAATCGCCGACGGAGCAATCATAGCCGCAGGCGCAGTAGTGACAAAGGACGTAGCCCCCCGCACTATAGTCGGAGGCGTACCTGCCAAATTTATCAAGGAAGTCTGAATCTTGCCGGTTGCATGCAAGAGAGTGATAAAATGAGTTTTTATTTCAGATACTTACTCTATTATGTCACACGCAAGAAGCGGCTTTGATGAGGAGAGAGTGAAAGATTGACTTTCAAACCGTTGTCTTCATTTGAAGCCACTTTGTCTTCAATTATCTCCTTTTCGCAAGAATAAGGATTCCATATTTCTACGATATTTCCATTAGCACGTATGCCAACTTCTTGCTCAAACGGATGATCACTATGATTGTAGATAAAATATACGTCGCTATCAGGGAGTTTCCTGTGGAAGAACATTGTCTTGTCATCAGGAAGATTCGCGCTTGCAAAGGATAAATCGGCTATTATTCCTGCCCTCAAAAGCGACTCTTTTACATTTTCCCCTTTGTCACACCTGATAATTTTAGCTCCAGCAGCTTCCAGACGCTCCAAAACATGTTCGGCATCCGGAGAAACGTATGTACGCTCCGGCACGACAATTGCCTTATATGTCATGCCTCCTGCAGAAATTATGTTTCCATCAGAAGCCGACAAACGGTCTTTCATTACAGTGTAGCTACAAACATCGAAATTATATCCCTCCGGAATTTCCGGAAGCCTGTATGCAAATGTCTTGAGGGGAGCTTCTTCCCCTACATAAACCAACAAATCTACTACTGGCAGCCCTTTACGCAATAAGTTGGCACAACGTGCCTGATAATCCCAGAAAGCAGGCGAAGAATCCCAACGAGGATGAAACCTATGAAACACGTATGGATGCTGACTGCTTGAATCGTCATATTTTTTGTCGAGCCAAGGCTGATAGGATGATGCGCATATCGCAAATTCATTTATACCACGGCAATAGGCAATATTGGCTATTCTTAAAAGTTCCTCCCATGTAGCGCTGTATGGAGTATCTGTAAAAGCCTCTCCCGAAGCAATATTCCTACCGAAAAGATGTGCGGCCGATGCTGCGTCAAGACAATCGTAATTGCCGTTTTTCTGATAAGTCCAAAACTCACCCTGCGGTTTTGTGGCATTACCTCGGAAAGCTATATTGTCGGTCAAAATATTAAGCATTGCCTGCGATGTAAAGTCGACGGAATCTTGCTGGCATAAATTAGCAAGAGTGCCATAGTATTCTGAAGAAATTGTTGAAGTGACTGTCTTCCGAAAATCGGAAAGAACCTTGTCTGTTTCTGCCCGGTTGCCAACTATGTATCCTGCAAAGGCAGGGAGCCAAGGAAGAAGGTCATAACCGTTCTTTTTTCGGAATCTCTCTTCAAAACCCTTTGTCCAGTTCTGTATTCCTGCTTCATGACTATCCATGCACATTCCGGAAGGTCTTGCCAAGGCAATCGAAAGCGTATCGAGTATCGGTTTGAAATAATGCTCATAATGCGTACGAGCGGCTTCTGCCGACATTACGTCTGCTTCCAATCCAAGAAGATTCTTTCGTCCATGTTTTGTCCGTGCACCGGTAGGCAGATATCCAAATCGGATAATTCGCCACTCCCCTTTTGGAATTGTGAGTGTAAAATTACCATCTGAATCAATAATGTTGTCAAATACTCTTACATCTTGTGGATCCACCACTCCAAATTCTCCCCCATTTTTTGAAGGATATGTAACTTCCGTGCGCAACCCAGTCTGCACCTCCAGATTGTCGACTATATCGCGGATATGCAGATTGACATCTGACAGCTTGAATGAATGATAGTCAGCCTCTTCCCCATTCCAATCATGTATATGTAGACGGAAGTAACGGCTATTAACCGCAGGAAAACTTATGGTACGTCGTGAGCTTTTATGGCCTATGACATTTTCCACAGGAATAAGATCTATGACTTTTTCCCAAAATCTGCCGTCATCGCTGCACTCAAGTTGCCCTATGGGAGGATACTCTTTGTAGCCTGCGCCGAAATATCTTTCAGATGGAGTCCCGGGAACATTCATTGAGCCAGTGGAACCCTTTCCTCTCGGACTTACAGTATAACTGATGCCCCGGAATGTCGCCGATTCTGAAAGCGGCACATTAATTACCGTATCGGAAGAAGTGACGACTATAGTCCCATCAATTACAGACATAGGATTGTAAACCTGATTGTTTGGAAACATAAGCAAAGCCACATCTCTAAATTGATCTGACGGATGTTTTAGGTTAAGCTGCAGGATGGTGTCACTATCAGCACAGACAAGCGTCTCGATATAGGCCGTCTTTTTCATTGCAAGATCAGGAGTTATCCATGGTCCTCCGGTCACATACCCATTTCCGACTGCCACTTCAAAAGAAAGTCCATAGGCTTTGGCTTTCATAGCTGCATATTTCAGCATCTCCCACCATTCAGGCGACATTGAGGAATAGGCACCTTCTCCAGACCCATGAATCTGGTCATAGAATACCACTCCGCCGACACCCTTTTCTTTGAATGACTTCAAATCGGCATCAATTCCTTCTTTGGTAGTCTCCGTCTCACCATGAAACCACCAGACTTTCGTGCGTGCCGAATCAGGAGGATTCACAAATTGATGCCACAAATCGTCCGTTGCATTCATAACCGCTGCGACCAGCAACCCTAAACACAATATAACCATTCTCATAATTTCAGTCCAGTCTATTAATCCTTTCTAT
>CAMWLX010000072.1 GCA_947175225.1 uncultured Porphyromonadaceae bacterium | reverse complement strand
AGGATTTCTACCGAAGTGAGACCTGTAAGAAATTCCATGATAGAGCCACCAAACTTGATCTCTACAGCGACTACTACATAGCTGACAGCTACCTCATCGAAAAAGGGCTCTATAAAGCAGAATAATACGACATTAAACACCCCGGGAATATGAAGCCCGGGGTGTTTTTCAATGTCCGAATCGGAGACCGACGTTTACATTGAATGTGACGGGGCGTTCTGAATAGATGGTGCGGAGACTTGAGCCATTTTTCAGGTGAAGGTCGACTCCAGGCTCGATGAAGATCGCGCAACTACCGACCAACGAATACTGTACACCCCCTGCGGCATTGAACGAGAACTGGAAAGGCCTGGAGTCACAGCCATCATATCGATAGACAGGAGATTGCGGCTCGGCCTCCTTTATCTGCCCGGCGACGCACTTTTCAGCCATAAAGCCAGCAGAGACGTAAATACCAAGTTTTCGGAAGCTCCATGGCGTGTACCTTACATTGACGGGGATACCGATGAAATGAAGACTCTGAGAGGCCTTGAAAAGCGGAGAATCTGAATATCCATACCTTATGTCAGACTTCAGATATGAATATGTAAGACCTGTGCCTACACTCACTCCATTTCCTACGGACCATGAAAAGTCAATGGATGCACGAATCGGAAGCCGATGGTCAAAAAGTTCGACGTATGTCGGCGCGTGCGAGCCATTGGAATTGGACTCTCCCAGAACTCCCCCTCCCATCCTCGTGAGAGGCATAGAACCGGAAGCCAACAACGGGCGACCTTCCATATTGCCGTCATTGAGCATACCTCCCAATCCGTTGGCAGAAGCAGATGCTCCCACCGACATAGGAGAATGTTCCTTTGAATACGAATCTATGATTTCAACAATAGCTATCTCATCATCAGAATAGCCGTCATCATCAACACTGTTAGATGGGATGTAAGATTCCATATCCATTTGGGGATTCTCAGCGGCAATTTCCTGCTTCTCTGCCGGACTATCTTCGATTTCAGGCTGCCTTACAGTTTCGGATTTAGGATTAGCTTTCCTTGACATCAAGAAAGCCTTAGCTGATTTCCTCGTTGCGGGAAGCGGTTCGGAGACTGTCTTGTCCTCAGCAATCTGCCCTGCAAATACCTTTCCCTTGTCTTCTCCGGCCACATCCGACATCAAAGGTCCGGAGAGAGTATCCGGCATATTGGGAATCAATGCTACGGACACTCCTCCTATAAGGGCAACAGAAGCGGCCACAACACCGAAAACACGCCTGTTTCTCATTTTCCTGGCACGGATCTTGGCCTCTACGGCATCCAACAGGCCAGGTGGCGGCACTACATCGTAGTCTGCCATCTTGTCTCTTATGCTGTCAATCCATTTGTCATCCATACCGGAATCATTTAGTGTTTAGATATTGTCTTATTTTAGCTGCGAGAAGGGTTTTAGCCCTCAGATATTGGGATGCCGAACTATTCTCCTTTATTCCAAGCAGTTTGGCTATTTCCTTGTGCTTCTTCCCTTCTATCGCGTAAAGGTTGAATACAGTCCTGTATCCGTCGGGCAGGTCTCTGATTAGAGAAGCAAGTTCATTGGCCGACAGACTGTCAACATCCGGAGGTTCATCCGCGATGTCAGGAAGCTCATCCGCTGCATATGCAAACCTGAGTCTTTTGTTATCACGAAGGTAATTGAGGGCGCAGTTTACTGTCAGGCGTCCTATCCATGCAGTCAGGCTGCCGGCGCCTGAGTATCTGAACGAACCGACAGAAATGAATATCTTTACGAAGCTATCTTGAACCACATCCTTGATGTCGTCGTCTGACGATAAGTAACGAGCGCATATGCCGCCCACATAGCCGGCATACACGCAATAAATATCTTTTGCAGCTGATCCCTTATCCTTCTTGATAAGGGCAGCGATATCCCGTTCTTTATCGCGGTTGATAATCATCAGGGTTTCATGAGAAGGTTTTTACTGAGCCGATGAAAAGGATTGTGCCGGTAGTGTTCTCCTGAATGTAGAATATAAAGGGGCGGTCAAAAACAACGTTAGGAACAGGGCCGTGTACGCCGGTTGTCATTTCAGCAAGACTTACGGCTGCACCCTCGGTGCCATTTTCATCTACTTTGATTTTCGTGGCGTGGATGAATGAATTCAGATAAAATTCACCTACGTCTGTGATTAAACCGAATTTGGACGAATCCTTCATTCCCATAGAGGTGAGAATAGAAAGAGTGTTGGGATTATTCATCTCAATCTCAAATTTCGGCAAACAGACATACGCACGCATATATTTCATATTATTATTCAGATCGTTGATATTGTCTAAAGTCAACACTTCATCAAGATCTGTATGGCTTATACTCGATGATGGTAGGATGCACATCATTGAAAACTGCTTGAGTTCTCCATAATTAAACCTCACAGCTTCCGTGCCATCTTCTGTCACTGCATACTCCGCAAATTCGCCGTTGCTCATGAAATCTGTTACCTGCTCATTACCTTCAATGTCAACAAATATTCTTTCATATGTCTCCCATTCCACAAAGGCTTCAGACCATCCTGCTTTGAAATAGAGGGTGTTTAGAAAAGCGAGCTCCGATTCAAGAGGTTTCTTCAAAAAGTCCTTTATCAAGCCGTTGGTGTTTTTATCCACAAACATGTTTATTGCGTTTTTTCCAGCATCCCCACTCGGATTGATGCCTATTCCATATGCATAGTAGCAGTCCGCAATCGACTCCATAAACGACTTTATAATGCCATATCTTGATGGATCGCACCAGAGAGTGTTGGTCATATTGCAAGTAATTCCTTCCTCTATATTGGGAAGATTGGATAGCAATGTCTGGTAATAGGTATTAAGAGCGTCAAGTCCTTTCTGATTTTCCTCGAAACCCATCATCTTTAGTATTCCATCGCGGGACTCTCCGTCATCGCCATTAGCCAACATTCCGAGTACGGCCCCGACGCTTAACGGCGACACACATACATTTTTTTTATTACCCTCAGAATTTGCGAGATAAAACCTCAATGAAAAATCATTGAAATTCTCGATGATCTCAGCTGGAATTGATGAGAGTGGAGCAGATGCGATTGTAGGTATAGTGATATCAGGGATATCGGTGGGCAGGTCAGTCACTTCGGGCGGTATTATTTCAGGAGGCGTTACTGTAGGTTCTGAATAATCAACTATCTCTCCCGTGCAGGAAACGATCAGCAGACCCAATATGGAGGTTGCTAAAGTTGAAAAAATTCTGTTCATATGGATGTTTCTTGTTGGTTAATATTGTTTGACATAATAACACCGGAATCCTTCGATTCTTGCATCGACTGTTTCATAAATCGAAAAAATTGATTAATTTTGCACCAAAGAAGAAAAAATCGAATGGAAACTACCGAAAAAGAAACCATCATAACACGCACATACTATCTATCTGCTGCGGAATGCAACGCACAGCAGGAGATGTCACTCCCCCTGCTGGCTCAGAAACTCATCGATGTGGCAACCGAACACGCCAATATCCTTGAAATCGGAAATCCATCGATGCCTTCTCACGATATGGGCTGGGTACTCTCCCGCCTTACCGTGGAGATGGACCGCTACCCTCGCGAAAACACCGACTACAGCATAACTACATGGGTTGAGGATTGGAACCGACATTTCTCGCGCCGTGCTTTCTCCATATCAGACGCAAACGGCAATATCTTAGGCTATGCCCGCTCCATATGGATGGTACTCAATACCTCCGACCGCAGCAACGCCGGACTTTCAGGGCTTAACTTCAATCCGGAATGGATATCCGAAATTGAATGTCCCATACCGATGCAGGAAAAACATGCCCGTATAGAGCCTGATGGCAACGAATCGGTATACCGTTTCAAATATTGCGACATTGATTTCTACCGGCATGTGAATACGGTGCGCTACATAGACCTTCTTCTCAACCAGTTTTCTATGCAGGCATATGACGATAACATCGTAAACCGTCTTGAGCTCTCTTTCCTCCACGAGGCGTCCTACGGCATGGAGGTACGCATCATGAAGCAATGCGTCGACACAGACCGACACCTCTACCGCCTATACTTGGAAAGCGCAGACGGGATACGCCCTATACTCTATTCTCGACTCCGCTTCGCCCCCCGCAGGTAGACTCGAAATAAGGCTACCGACGCGAGTGCTTATAGAGCGCCCTTCTTACGCTATTTCATGAGGGGAGCCTTGGTGAATCAATATCATTGAAGAATAATAAAAGCCCACTTGAAAACTACTATCGATATGGCGAATAAAGCAAGAGAGGCTATTGCATACAACAGCGACAGTTTTTTGTAGCCTGCTTTATAGATCCAAAAGGATAAATATAGCATTACTGCCAACAAAATTGACAGCCCTATATACTTTAGGAAAAAGAAAGAGGGAGAAAGCCAATTTGGTAGGCAAAGAGCTATAAGCCCACAAATTGCGATTACATACAAGACCTTAAGGTAAGGAATATGGACAGTGCCAAGAATTTCACGAAATTTCATATGGTTTAATATATTAAAGGGAATTTATATGCAAATAGACATCATCAATAAGTAAAACGGCAACCACCACAATCATCCCAATTTTAAGTAATGCCATAAGATATTGAGTATCTTTGATATACCTATAGACCACATGGACAGTGCAAATCAAAAAACATAACTGAATGATTACGTTCTGTATCAAAGGCAACTGAAAGCTAAATCCTGACAATACCAATATAAAGAGCCCCATTGAATATGGCTCCCTGTCTACGATACATTCAGTCTCTTTTGACCATTCTAAAATGCGTTTTATCCATGCTGCCATAAGTGTTGAATTTTACTGCAAAGATAGCATATCAAGGGGCAAACTGCAATTTTTTGAGTTTAGTTTTTGTTTAGAAAGAAATCTAAATTATTTAAAATACTTATATTAACCTAATTAGCTCATCAACAGAATTTGCGTCCAAATCTTGGTCAAAAAACTTCTTTCCCATATCCTTTCTCCTGAAAGTGATGGTGGATTTCGACCTTCCGACGAGCGTGGCAATGTTGGCAGGACTAACTCCACACTTTATCAGCAAAGTCATATGCAGGTCTGACGGCTTCAGATCTCCTCCAGAGAGGACATACAGATTACTCTTGAACTTCGGACTGCTCAGCAATATGGTTCTCTCAAGCTCGTCCCATATCGGACTTGATTCGTTTATTATGGCACCGTCGCGTATATTCCGCTGTAAAGCTTCGTAGGCTTCGGACTCAAGTACTACTGATGGTATTGGATTCTTAGAGTCAGAAGCAGACGACATCAGTGCCTGCTGCAGCAAGAGGCGGCTGTCTCCTGTCTCGACAGACGATACAGCAGGAGTTACATCATTGCGGAAGAAATACATCACCGTCACGGCAAGAGCACCTGCCGCAATGAGTATCCCTAAGATCCACCTCATCATCTCGAGTTCCGTCATATGCATTTTATATTGTCAGCATGAGACAGGCTGACCAATTTCATATAGGAATTCCGGGGCAAAGTCTGCTCCGTTGGCCCATTCGATAGTGATACGCGTCAAGCCAAACTGTATGAATTTATCAAGATCCCTCAATTCACCGAAAATCTCCCCTTCCAAGAAAGGAAGGAGATCTACAGTCTTTCGCACCCCATTATTGAATAAGAGCTCCAGGACATAGCCTCCGCAATAATCCACATCTTTTACTTTAAGCATAGTATACCAATCACTTCAATGGTTCAATCTTTCCAATTTTCTCACCACGCTGAGCTCTCTCCCACATGGAGAGAATCTCGTCCTCATGCTGGTCGATCCATTGGTTGACCTTCAGGATCACTTTAGCAGGCGCTTTTCCATCCACCACTCGGTCTATGACAGAGATACTGCATTCATAATCTCCATATGTAAAGTGGATGTGGGGAGGATTATGGTCTCTCCAATAAAGAGAAAGTATTATTCCGAAGAATCTACAAATTTCTGGCATCTTTTTGTTTTTTCTGCAAAGTTAATCGGTTTCATGCATAAATCCAAATTTAACATTCATAACTTTCATCCCAATCTTATTGCATATATCGCGGTTTTTTTGTAATTTTGCACCACTCATCAGAGGGTCCGTAATCGGAATTACAGCGACTGGATAAGATGTCGGGTGCGCCCGGTCAGCAGCTTATCCGGTCGCTGTATTCGTTTATGTTCTCATAAACCCTTAAACTACTTAAACCATTTAAACCTCCTAACCAACCATATGCACGACAATAGATCCACCGGTCTCGACTACGCAAACGGAAGAATCCCATTCCTCTTCCGCAAGATATTCTTCCCGACTCTCTTGGGAATGATCTTCAACGCTCTCATCACCATCGTCGACGGCATCTTCGTCGGCAACGGTGTCGGCCCCGACGGCATTGCCGCCGTCAACATCATAGCGCCCCTCTACATGGTGGCCACAGGCATAGGCCTAATGCTCGGAATCGGAGCCTCTGTACTCGCCGGAATGGCACTCGCTGAGGATCAAAGAAAGAAGGCCTGTGCCGTAGTCTCCCAGGCTTTTCTCGCCGGAACATGCGTCATGGCACTTATTGTTGCGCTGACTCTTATTTTCCCAACCTCCATCGCACGGCTTCTCGGCAGTTCCGACCATCTGATGCCTCTTGCCATAGACTATCTCTGCTGGCTCATGCCCGGCATACTCTTCCTCGTCTGGAGCTGTATCGGAATGATGACGATACGTCTCGACGGATCTCCCAACTACGCCATGATGATCAACATCGTTCCTGCTGTCCTGAACATAATCGGCGACTACATCCTCATATTCCCCTGCGGAATGGGCGTGAAAGGTGCAGCTATAGCCACTGCGGGAAGCATTGCTGTCGGTGGACTGATGGCCATAGCCTATTTCCATAAGCCATATGTAATAAAGCTCGTGGCAGATTTCACTGATTTCCGCAAAAATATCATGAAGACAATGGCTGTGGGCTCCGCCTCCTTCATCACAGAGATAGCCATGTCCGTCATGATGCTTACCGGCAACTTCATCTTCATGCGCTATTTCGGCGATGCCGGGGTGGCAGCCTACAGCATCGCCTGCTATCTCTTCCCTCTTATGTTCATGATGAGCAATGCCGTGGCGCAATCTGCCCAGCCTATAATCAGCTATAATTTCGGCAACCATGCCGACGATAGGGTCACAGCCGCATTCCGACTGAGCCTACGCGTAGCACTTCTATGCGGAGCGATTGTTACCGTAAGCATATTTTTCCTTTCAGGAGAAATTGTAAGCCTCTTCATTCCCATAGATTCAGAAGCCGGCTCGCTGGCTACAAGAGGTCTGCCTATATTCTCTTTCTGCGCCATATTCTTCGCCCTGAATATAGCCTATATCGGCTACTATCAGAGTATGGGAAAGGCAGCAAGGGCAATGACCTATACCCTACTGCGCGGCGTCATCTTGCTGGTCCCACTATTCTTCCTCCTCCCATCGCTCTTCCCCTCCTGGGGAATGTGGGCTGCCATCCCCGCCTCAGAGCTCTGCACCTTCCTGATAATCCTATCCGGAAGAGTCGCAAAACATGCATAAAAGCTCGATTTATATCCTACCGACTGCAACTTCACATCAAGATAAGTCATTCTTCGATCTTCCAGCTCTCAATTCGGCGTGTCTCAGAAGAAAAATTGACACCTATGCGGAAAAGTCGGCGAGAGTCGGTGGCGAACTGGCGGGCGTAGCCCTTCTCATCTATCTGGCGCAATGCCTCGTCGGGAGTTCCGTCGTATTTCAGTTCGATAACGTAGATGTATTTAGGAGTCTCTATCAGAAGGTCTATGCGGCCGTTGGAGGTATGTACTTCTGCCTTCGCGTCCATGCCAATGAGGGTCGCGAGCACATAGAAGATGTTGTGGAAGTTGTTCTCGTTTTCCACCTTCAGATCGTAGGGAATGCCTGCGAAATAGGCGTCAAGACTCTTCATCATCTCCTCAGGATTCCCTGTGTCTATACCCTCCCTTATGCCGTCGAGGATACTCTTCACCGTACCACTCTTCGGTTTGAGATAAACCTCAAGCAGGTTCTTGAACAGTCCTTTCCTGACCTCCTCGTTAGGTACCTTCAAACGCACTGAATTGGAATCCTCGTCATAGTCTGCAATGGTGAGGTAGCCAGCCTGGTAGAGGAGAGCGGTTGGGTCGGCGTTAAGGAGATCAAGGCCAGCCAGGTCATCGAGATCCCAGCGAGCACTGAGGGTTCTCTCAATGTCAACATCTGCGTCGCGAAGAGCCTCTGCGACAACAGTCGCGGTCCCAGTCAAGTTCCAATGGGCTCCTATACGTTCCTTCTTCAGGCAGCTCAGCACAGACCAAGGATTATAGATGTCGCTTCCTTCAGGAGTGAAGCGGTAGCCGTCATAGTTAAGCTTAAGCATGGCGCAGGTCTTCGTGAAATCCTCCTTTCGCTTCGCCGCCAGGGCACGGATGCCCTCATGGAGGTTCTCAAGCATTTCCTTCTCCGTGATGCCGCATATATCTGCATATGCATCCTCGAATGTAATGTCGTCGAGATTATTGAGGTCAGAGAAAACGCTCAGCTTGCTGAAGCGACTGACTCCGGTCAGGAACACTAACCGGATATGCTCCGCAGAGCTCTTAAAGTTGGAGTATATACTTGCGAGTTGGGTACGGTAATGCTCAAAGTTTTCGGTGTTCTTGAGATTGTTGACGAGGGGTTTGTCGTATTCATCAACAAGTATTACTACCTGCCTGCCTGTCTTCTCATGGGCTTTCTCGATGATTGTGCCGAAGCGCTGCGAATATGACAGATCTATTACTTCAATTCCATATTTCTCCTCCCATCCTCTGAATTGCTTCTCCAATACACTCGGCAGCATTCCGGATTCGGAAAAGCTGTCGGTGTTCAGGTCAAGGTGCAGAACGGGACTTGCTTCCCAATTCCAGTCGATGGAGTCGATATATAGACCTTTGAAGAGTTCGCGTTGACCCTCGAAGAAATACTTAAGGGTGGAAAGGAAGAGGCTCTTCCCGAAGCGGCGTGGACGAGCCAGAAAATAGTATTTAGATTTGCTTCGGGCTATCTTATAGACAAAAGCTGTCTTATCAATATAAAAGGCATCGTCTTTCCGCAGGGTCTTGAAGTCCTGCTGGCCTATGGCATATCTCTCCATATCTTCCATGATTTTCCCATTTTTTCACAAAGTTAATGATTTTCTGACACATCTGCAAATAATAAGACATCGTCTTATATATGGACACTGCCATTTCATCTAAGTCGGTTCAGATTCTCACGCTGGGTTTGATTATGGTATCCATGACAGAATGGCTGACACTGTTGGCAGACTCAATCGAACTAAATCCTTTCAGTACAGAAGTTCGTAAAACTCATTTTAAGTTGCACAACCGACATAAAAGCATTATCTTTGCAAGAAATTGTGAGTTATGGAAGAGACGAAGGTGAAATACGCAATCGGCGACCAGGATTTCAGGTCGCTGCGTGAGGGTAAATGTTTATATATCGACAAGACCCTTTATATCGACAGGATTGTAAATTCCGGTACGAAATACTACTTTCTTGCCCGTCCCCGACGATTCGGCAAGAGTCTCTTCTTGTCCACACTCCGATATTTCTTCGAAGGCAAACGCGAACTTTTTAAGGATCTCTACATCGCCTCCACTGACTGGAAATGGGAGCCGTACCCAGTGCTGTATATTGACCTCAACACAGACAAATTTGCCGAGCAGGGAATACTTGACGAAATACTGGATAACCTCTTCTTGAAATGGGAGGAACGATACGGAATACAGCGGAAGGCGGAGAATCTATCTACGAGGTTCCGCAACATCATAGAGGCAGCGCACGAGAAGACCGGACGGCAGGTGGTCATCCTCGTCGACGAATATGACAAGCCCCTCTCAGGAAACCTCAGGAAATCAGACAACTTCGAACATTACCGTACAAAGCTCGCTTCCATATACTCCAACCTTAAGAGCGCTGCAGAGCATATCCGACTCGTCCTCCTGACCGGGATCAGCCGCTTCAGCAAACTCAGTGTCTTCTCCGACCTTAACAATCTCTCGGATATCTCATTCTCCGACGAATTCGCCGACATATGCGGAATCACGGAACCGGAGCTGCTCGACAATTTCCAGATAGGAATCTCAAGGCTCGCTAAGAAATACAAGATCTCGTATGAGGATATGAGCGGACGGCTGAAAAAGAACTATGACGGTTATCGTTTCGCCCCCGAAGGAAGCGACATCTACAATCCATGGTCCATCCTAAAGGCCATGCAGGAGCTGCGTCTCGGTGACTATTGGGCAGACACCGGGGCTCCAACAATCATAGCGGAAGCCCTGCGTGACGCAGACGTGGATCTGGAGCGTATCCTCAATGCTCGATGGAGGCTCAGGCGACTCGCCGGACTTGACCTGCTCAACGCAGACCCTACGGCACTCTTGTATCAGACGGGATATCTTACTATGTCGGAATATGATCTTGGCACTGACACCGTCCGCTTGAAAGTCCCAAATGAGGAAGTAACAAAAGCTCTCTTCAACGATCTGCTGAAATACTATGTCAAGACCAAGCGGAGAGAAGCTGCAGCTGTAGTGGAGGACATTGTCTACGCGATCCAGGACGGAGAGCCGGAGATCATGATGAAGGATCTCGACGCATTTTTCGCCGGAATCCCCTATGATCTCAAGATGGACAACGAGAATAATTTCCACAACGCATTCTACATACTTATGACCCTGATAGGCATCGATGCCAAAGCGGAGGTGCATACCTCCGACGGAAGTATAGACTTGCTTATCGAAACCTCCGGTTTCATCTATGTCATAGAACTGAAATACGACGGAACGCCCGAACAGGCCCTACACCAGATCGACGAGAAGCAATATTCACGTAAGTTTGCTACCGACAGGCGCAAGCTCTTCAAAATCGGAGTCAAATTCTCCTCTCAGACACGCCGAATCGAAGGCTGGAAGATTGAATCATGACTCATTGAAAGGGTACCGACTATTGGTAGCCTAATCCAGAGAGTCCGTCATAAGCCCATTTAAAGATTACTATCGCTATCGCAAATAATGCAACGCCAACTATTGCCATCAGCATAGATTGCTTTTTATAGCCTGCCTTATACATCCAGAAACAAAAATACAGCACAACCGTCAACAAAATAGATAGTGATATGTATTTTATAAAGTAATACGAGAATGGCAACCAGTCGGTTACATAAAGGGATATAACGCCACAAAACATTACCACGTACATCACCTTACGATATGGCAGGCGGATTGAAGATATAATATCACGAAGTCTCATAAGTAATTTGTATTATGTCAGATTATCTTCAAGTAAAACATATTGTCCGCAAGACATACGGCAAAGATTAGCCCAACCTTAAGCAGCGCAAGGAGATAGCATCCCCCCTTTACATACCGGCATATCAAATGGATAGTGCATGTCAGAAAACAGACCTGTATGATTACGTTCAGTATCAAGGGAAGCTGTAGGCACAATCCTGCCAATACCAATATAAACAGACCCATCGAATACCGGTCTCTGTCAACTACAGCATCGTTACATTTCGACCATTCTTCAATACGCTTTAACCATTCTTTCATATCCGTTGATTTAAAATTTCGAATATAAATCCCTGCGCTCCCAGCCCCTCCGCGCTCTTTGCGTGACAAAGTTACGGAATCGGCATGATGGATCCATTCCGAAT
>CAMWLX010000071.1 GCA_947175225.1 uncultured Porphyromonadaceae bacterium | reverse complement strand
ACTATGGATATATCGCACGTTATTCTATACGCCATTGTCCCTATTATCGTGGTGATGCTTGCAGGCTTTATTGCCGGTAAGAAAGGCGCATTTACAGGAGAAGACTCCAAGAAATTCAACAAAGTCGTGCTCGACTTTGCATTGCCGGCAGCCTTATTCGTATCAATCGTACAGGCATCCCGCGCGGATCTTGTGAAAGATATCAAGTTGACAATTGTGTCTACGATAGGTATCATGGCCTGTTTCATGATAGTATATTTCGTATTCAAATACTGTTTTAAGAAGAACACCGGTGCTGATGCAGCCGTATCTGCTTTGATCAGTGGTTCTCCGACAATCGGATTCCTTGGTTTTGCGGTGCTTGAGCCGATCTTCGGAACATCTCCTGCAGTAGCACTTGTGGTAGCCATAGTAGGTATCGTAGTAAACGCAATCGGTATTCCGGTTGGTCTTTCATTGATGAATGCATCATTGGAGAAGCAGAATCCGGGCTCAACAGCCAAAAAGGAAAGCGCGTGGAAACCGGTGCTCCATGCGCTTGAGCAGCCTGTGGCATGGGCTCCTATATTGGCAGTGATTTGGGTAGTAGCCGGAATTCCTTGGCCTAAAGAGCTGAGTCCATCCTTCGACCTTATTGCAAAGGCAAATGCATCAATGGCAGTGTTCTCAGCAGGTATCACTCTTTCAGCTATTAAGATTCAGATCAACTGGCAGGCTGTGCTTGGCTCAATCATGAAGATGATCATGATGCCTGCAGTGGTATTGATCCTTGGTCTTCTCTTCAAGATGGATCCTCTCAACCTTAAGATGCTCGTAGTGGCAGCTGCTCTTCCGCCAGCATTCTCAGGTATTATCATTGCCGACGAGTATGACACATATGTTGCTACCGGTACATCTTCATTGACATTGTCAGTTATCCTCTTTATTGGATTCTGTCCGCTTTGGATCTGGTTGACCAACTTGGCTATAGCTGCGTTCTAATTTCAAATATGAAATATTAAGATTGTTATAAATCAGCATCATATGCTTTATTGGCAAAATTAATAGTGTGCCTCAGGCTTGATTAAGCCTGAGGTTTTATTATGTAATGGCAAGGAGTCTGAGGGGATGCCTTGCCATAGGTTTTATTATTTTATGTTAAAATAGGGGGAATGTCAGGATTTTTTTGTAATTTTGCCGCGTATTATGCGACGTTTTTTCTTAATAGCGATTGCTTTGTCGTTTCTTGCCATCGTTTTGGCGCAGCCGGCTGTAAAGACAGCGGTTAGAAATGACTTTGTTTCCCTGTCGGATTCATCCGGTGGGGATGAGCCGCAATTGCCTGAAATCTTAGCTACCAATCTTCCGGAAAATGATACTTTGGTAGGACTAAAGCCTATATCGGAAAGCGCATTACGCGCTCTTCGCGACAGTTTGGCATCAGATAGCCTCGTTAAGAATCGAATCTCTAATGGCAGCATAGTCTCAGACAGCATTGCCATAGATTTAGATGATCTTAATGGTGCAAGTGATGAGACGGCAGATGAAGAAGAATTTGAAGACAATGACAGTATCGATGGCGATCGTACTTCGATGACTCGAATCAATCGGGAGAAAGTTGACATTGACAACAGCGTGACTTTCTCAGCAAAAGACTCCGTCGTGCTAATTGGCAATAATCTTGCTTACTTCTATGGAGATGGAGAAGTAGAATACGGCAATTTCAAGCTCAATGCTGATGAAATCAAGATGGTCATGGACTCTACTACGGTCTATGCCAACGGTCGTGTAGACAGTGTTGGCGAACTTCAGGGTAAACCGGTATTCCAAGATGGCGGAGATACTTACGAGTCAAAGACAATGTCGTATAACTTCAAGAACCAACGTGGCTACATAACAGATATTATCACCGAACAGGGTGAAGGGTATCTGACAGGTGGACGCTCGAAGAAAATGGAAGATGGAAGCTTTTTTGCTGAAGATGCTATCTATACGACCTGCGACGAACACGATCATCCGCACTTCTATATGAAGCTGACCCGTGGAAAAATTCGTCCCGGTAAGGATGTCGTGTCTGGAGCTGCCTATATGGTTGTCGCTGACGTGCCGCTCCCTCTTGCCCTCCCCTTCGGCTACTTCCCATTCAGTAAAGAGTATTCATCCGGTATCATTTTCCCTACATTCGGCGATGACTACAATCGGGGGTTTTATGCAAGAAACGGAGGTTATTACTTCGCTTTCAGTGACTATGTCGACTTAGCTCTTACAGGGGAGATCTATACAAAGGGCTCATGGGGGGTCTCGGGAAGGTCTTCTTATAAAAAGAGGTATAAATACAGTGGCTCTGTCGATATATCTTATCTGATAACTGTATATGGAGACAAAGGGCTTCCCGACTATTCAAAGCAGAACAACTTCCAAGTGGTCTGGAGCCATTCTATGGACACTAAATCCAATCCTAACATGTCGTTCTCAGCGTCTGTCAATTTCTCTACATCAGGATATACGCGCAATGACCTTAATTCATATTACTCCAACTCGTTTACGGAGAATACGAAGTCAAGTACGGTCAATATGACTTATCGTTTCCCCGGCACAAAATGGGCGGCAAGTGCATCTGCCAACATCAGCCAGAGAACCCAGGACTCTACTCTTGCCGTTTCATTCCCTAACTTAAACGTGACACTGAGTCAGGTGGCCCCGTTCAAAAGAAAAAAGGCTGCCGGCGCAGAAAAATGGTATGAGAAGATAAAGCTCAGTTATAGCGGTCAATTTCAGAATTCTTTGACTGCGCAGCAAAACGTATTCTTTAAGAAAAGTTTGATTAAAGACTGGCGAAACGGTCTAAGACATTCAGTGCCTGTGTCAGCAACCTTCTCAGTTCTTAAATATATTAATGTCTCCCCATCGGTTTCTATGACCGACCGTATGTATACATCAAAAATCAAGAGAGACTGGGATCCTAATAAATCAGCAGAAGTGCTCGACACTTGCTATGGATTCTATAACCTTTTTGATTTCAATGCCTCCCTCTCGGCTGACACTAAACTTTACGGATTTTTCAAGCCAATGAAATTCCTTGGCGACAAAGTGCAGATGATCCGCCACGTGTTGACTCCGAGTCTTTCATATAACTATACCCCGGACTTCAGTAATCCCATATGGGGCGTCTACGGGCAGTATTCTTATGTGAACAACGCCGGTGACAATATAATAAGAAAATACAATTACTTTCAGCATGGTGTGTTCGGCAGCCCCGGTCAAGGCATGTCAAGCTCTGTGTCGCTATCACTCTCCAACAACCTTGAGATGAAAGTGAAGAGCGATCAAGACTCCACAGGAGTTAAAAAAATATCGCTTATAGAAAACCTCTCTCTTAGCCAGAGCTACAACTTCGCAGCCGACTCTATGAACTGGAGCAACCTTAACACCTCTATATTGCTGCGCTTGACTAAGAGCTTCAATTTGAACCTTAGTGCTACTTGGGATCCGTATACATACGCTTTGAACGCAAACGGACAACCTGTCAGAGTCAACAAGACAAGATGGCAAGCCCACAAGGGATGGGTAAAACTGTCATCTACCGGAACGTCGTTCAGCTATACGATCAACAACAGCACCTTCAAGAAAAAGAAGGATAAAGGCGACAGTAAAAATAAAAGGAACTCAGACTACGACGAAGATGATGAATATGATGACGAAGACAGGTCAATCGCCGACAGCGCACCCTCACGCCGTAGAAGAGGAAATCAGGAAGAGGTGAAGTCGAATGACGCTGACGGCTATACGCCGTGGGAATGCCCTTGGAGTCTCTCGTTCAACTATTCAATCAACTATTCAGGGGTAGCAGGAAGCTTTGACTACCAAAAAATGGACTATAGAGGAAAGTTTACGCAGAATCTTTCCATCTCAGGCAATATACGTCCTACAAAGAACTGGAATTTCTCAATGTCGTGCAGCTACGACTTCCAAGCGAAGAAAATTGCATACATGAATTGCAATATCTCGCGTGACATGCACTGCTTCACGATGAGTTGCTCCATAATCCCTGTGGGTGTATATAAAAGCTTCAATTTCAATGTCGCAGTCAAGTCTTCCTTGCTGAAAGATATCAAGTATGACAAGCAGTCGTCGCGACTGAACGGCATAAACTGGTAGCAGAAAAAGGGAAGTGTATGACGATTTTATTTGGAAATTTGAGAAAAGTTTATTAATTTTGTAAAGATTTTACCGACATATGGCCCGACCACTTAACCGGATAATCGAGGAGCTACGGCAGAAGGCTATTGCTCTCGCGATGCAGCGAGATCAGGCGGTCTCTGATCTTGATAGGCTTAAGCAGGAAAATGAGACTCTGAAAGAGCAACTTTCCGAAAGCCGGCAAGAGCTGACGATGGCGCGAATGGAAGTGGATTTTCTCACTATCTCGCATCGGCTGGCAGACTCTCCTGAAAAAATTATCTCGGCCAGAAGAAGGCTTCAACGGTTGATCGCTAAAATAGACAGATGCGTCACTCTCCTCAAGGAAGACGCAGACATCAGCTAATGGATTCAAACGATAAAATAACGATAGACGTCAAAATAGGAGAAGAGAGGATTCCGCTGACAGTGCCGTTCTCAAAGCAGGACGACGTCAGGCGCATAGAAGCCGAACTTAAACTCTACCTCAAGGAACTAAAAGGAAAGGTATCTAATAAAGGGCAGAAGACCTATCTTGCGATGGCGGCATATCATTTTGCCTCCTACTATTTCTTTCTTAAGGATCAATACGAGAAAGAATCGGATGAAGCTGAAGACCTATTGAGGGAAATGTCGAGACTGTGTGGGGAAGAGAACTACACGGATTCTGACTTTCTTCCTACAGGGGAATTCGGAGTATTCTGAAGGCTTTACACAGCTGATATCTGGCGTGTTCCCTTCCAGTGATTCCACTGGAGGGTTTTCGTGTTTCTATAATTCTAAACATTAATAACAATATAAAAAACATAAAACATCAAGTAACGATATGACAACAGCTATATGGATCATCATAGCCGTGGCGGCTGCAGTAGCAGGGTATGCGGCAGCCTCTTCGATGAGCAAAAAGAATGCCGCCAGCAGAGCAAATATGATTCTTGAAGATGCTCGTAAGGATGCAGAAGTGATTAAGGAAAAGAAGATCATTGAGGCAAAAGAGCAGGAAGTGAAGATACTCTCAGAGGCCGAGCGAACCGCCAACTCAAAGATACAGAAGGCTCAGGCTTCAGAAGCAAGGGCAAAACAACGAGAAATGCAGCTTAATCAGCAGCAGAACGAACTCAACCGTCGCAAGAAAGAACTCGACTCACAGAAGCAGAGCCTTGACACACGCATGAACAATGCAGAAAACCTTGAACGCTCTCTCGAGTCTCGCAGGGGTGAAGTGGAGCATCTCTATCGCCAAGCACAAGAACAGCTTGAGCACATTTCCGGGCTTTCTGCCGAGGAGGCTAAAGAGCGTCTGATTGAGAACTTGAAAGATGAAGCAAGAACTGCTGCCCAGGGATATATCAACGATATCATGGACGAGGCAAAGTTGACTGCTAATAAGGAGGCAAAGAAAATCGTGATCCAGTCTATACAGCGAGTGGCCACGGAAGCTGCTGTAGAAAATTCGGTCACCGTATTCCATATTGAGAACGACGAAATCAAGGGGCGTATCATAGGCCGCGAAGGTCGCAATATCCGGGCGCTTGAAGCTGCTACCGGCATAGAGATTATTGTAGATGATACTCCGGAAGCTATTGTGCTTTCAGGTTTCGACCCCGTCCGCCGCGAAATTGCCCGTCTGGCATTGCATCAGCTCGTGCTCGACGGACGTATCCATCCGGCACGTATCGAAGAAGTAGTGGCAAAAGTCAAAAAGCAGATTGAGGAGGAAATCAACGAGACAGGAAAGCGTACTTGTATCGACCTCGGCATCCACGGACTTCACCCCGAACTCATCAGAATGGTAGGCAAGATGAAATACCGCTCTTCCTACGGTCAGAATCTTCTGCAGCACGCAAGGGAGACGGCCAATCTATGCGCAATCATGGCAGCTGAGCTTGGCCTTAACCCGAAGAAAGCTCGTAGGGCAGGACTCCTTCACGACATTGGCAAGGTGCCTGATGACGATCCTGAAATCCCACATGCTATCTTTGGCATGAAACTTGCGGAAAAATTCAAGGAGAAACCAGATATCTGCAATGCAATCGGCGCACACCACGATGAAGTGGAGATGACTTCATTGCTTTCTCCGATCGTTCAGGTCTGCGATGCCATCTCAGGTGCGCGTCCGGGTGCTCGCCGCGAAATAGTAGAGGCTTACATCAAGCGTCTCAACGACCTTGAGCAGCTTGCTCTCTCATATCCTGGCGTCATCAAGACTTATGCTATTCAGGCCGGACGCGAGCTTCGCGTCATTGTAGGAGCAGACAAGATCTCCGACGAAGAAATCGAAAGTCTATCTGCAAATATTGCGAAGAGAATCCAAGACGAACTCACTTATCCGGGTCAGGTTAAGATCACCGTTATTCGTGAGACCCGTGCCGTGGCTTATGCTAAATAAAGGAGTGTAGCCTATGGATGAAATAGAAAACAAACCACTTCCTGCAAGAGAGCCGGATCCGGAAATCTCCTCTCAGACCGAACTGAAGCCCATCCCTGACTGTACAAATTGCAGTGGATGCGATTCAGGCTGCGACAACGGTTGTGGAGGAGGCGGATGCAGTTCCGATGATGGGGATGGATGTGGCAGCTGTGGCGCCCATAAGGTGATGGGCTGGCGTAGAGAGCCGCGTGGAAAGCTTTATGCCACGAACTGGCTCGGAGATATATCCACATCAGCAGATTTCCCGGCAGTGCAAGTGCAGTTTAAGAATACTCGTGCCGGATTTTACCTTAATTCTTCCAAGCTGAGTCTTGAGATTGGCGATCTGGTGGCTGTAGAAGCTGCAAATGGCCATGACATCGGACAAGTGACAATGATCGGACCTCTCGTCAGGATGCAGATGGCTAAGGCAAAGCTGGATGCCGATAATCTCGATGAGCTAAAGAAGGTTTTCAGAAAGGCTCGCCCTGCCGACATTGAACGCTTCGATGAGGCTCGAAGCAAAGAGCACAGCACTATGATAAAGTCGCGTGCTATTGCAGAGGAATTGGGCCTTAACATGAAGATAGGCGATGTGGAATATCAAGGAGACGGCAGCAAAGCCATCTTCTATTATATTGCCGATGAGCGCGTCGACTTCAGGAAGCTGATACGAATACTCGCCGAGGAATTCAAGGTCAGGATAGAGATGAAGCAGATCGGTGCCCGGCAGGAGACAGGGCGCATCGGTGGAATCGGGCCATGCGGTCGCCCCTTGTGCTGCTCAAGCTGGATGACTCATTTTGTGAGTGTCGGCACCGGGGCAGCTCGCATACAGGATCTTTCGATGAATCCACAGAAACTTGCCGGACAATGTGCAAAACTGAAATGCTGCCTCAATTTCGAGATAGATGCATACGCAGAGGCAGTCAAGCAGTTGCCGCCGAAAGAAACTATACTCCAGACGAAGGATGCAGACTTCTTCCTTTTCAAGACAGATATATTGACCCGTATGCTCACCTACAGCACCGACAAGCGGATGGGAGCCAACCTGACAGTAATCCCTGCTTCGAGAGCATTTGAAATCATAGCACTCAACAAGCAGGGTATAAGGCCTGACAAACTTGTGGGAGATGCTAACAGTTCGGAGGAGAGAAGGGAATATATCGACCTTACAGATCAGGATGCACTGACTCGCTTTGACAAAGCCAAGAAAAAGAAGCAAAAGCATAAGCAGGGCAATCAAGGCAATCAAGCTGCACAAGCTCAGAAAAATTCAGGAAAGAAGCCTATGCCTGAAAAGCAGGAGGCATCAGAGCAAGAGAATCCCGGAGCCGGACACAAGTCGGGCAATCAGCGACGCAATAAACGAAAACAGAATAATAAAGATCAAAAGACAACCAATACACTGACACATGACCCTAAAGAAGCTTAAGGAGAAATTGACAAATCCGATATTCAGAGTCATCGGTGAGACTGCTGACGGCATGGGGCTGGAGGTGTATGTAGTAGGAGGATTTGTCCGCGACATTTTCCTCAGACGCCATTCAGCCGATCTAGACTTTGTGACTGTTGGAAGTGGGATTGCTTTGGCACGCGCCGTCGCTGAGCGACTTGGAAAAAAAGGAAGATTGACTGTCTATGCTAATTATGGCACAGCCCAGATAAAGCATAAGGATCTGGAATTGGAATTCGTTGGCGCAAGGAAGGAAAGCTATACTCGCGACTCAAGGAATCCGATTGTGGAAGACGGTACACTCGACGACGATCAGAAGCGAAGGGATTTTACGATCAATGCAATGGCAATATGTCTGAATGCCGATAGATTCGCCGAGCTCGTTGATCCATTTGGAGGCCTTGCTGACATTGAAAAGAAGATCATCCGCACTCCATTGGATCCGGATGTGACTTTCAGCGATGATCCTCTCCGGATGATGAGGGCAATCCGCTTTGCTACGCAGCTTGAGTTTGATATCATGCCGGAAACATTCGATGGAATCAAGCGAAATGCCCAGAGGATAGAGATCATCACAAAAGAAAGGATCAATGATGAGCTCAGAAAGATAATGCGCTCGAGGCATCCCTCGATAGGCTTCATGCTTCTCGATGAAAGTGGACTTTTGGAGCGTATAATGCCGGAAGTCTATGCTCTGAAAGGAGTTGACTCTGTAGGAGGTCGCGCTCATAAGGACAATTTCCTGCATACGTTGAAAGTTGTCGATAATGTTGCTGACAGGTCTGACAATGAGTGGCTTCGTTGGGCAGCCCTCTTCCATGATATAGCCAAACCCGTCACAAAAAAATGGGACAATAATCTTGGCTGGACCTTCCACAACCACAACTTCATTGGAGAGCGGATGGTGCCTCGGATATTTCAGGCTATGAAGTTGCCTCTCAACGATAAGATGAAGTATGTGCAAAAACTTGTCGGACTCCATATGCGTCCTCAGCAAGTGGGGGAAGAGGGAGTGAGCGATTCCGGAGTCAGACGGTTGCTGACCGATGCCGGAGAGGATGTGGAAGACCTTATGATACTTGCTGAATCTGACCTTACTTCAAGGAATCCGGTAAAGGTGAAGTCAGCACTCGACGGATTCATGGCGCTCCGGGAGCGCATGAAAGAGATTGTCGCTGCCGATGACTACAGGAAATGGAAAAACCCTATCAACGGCAATGAAATCATGGAGCGTCTTGGGATACCCCCCTCTCAAGAGATTTCGAGATTGAAGCAGATGGTGAAAGATGCCATTCTTGACGGATTGATACCGAATGATCATGACGCAGCGTGGGAATATTTGGTGGCTCATTGGAGCAACGTGGCTATGGATGAGAGTCAGGAGGTAAATATCCAGTCGCCTGAATAATAAACAGGATGGAATGCTCGTTAATATATAGAGAAATTCCATCGTAATATTGAGGGTGTTCTCTATTTTGAAAACAGAAACTTTTAAAACTTACGAATATGTGTGGAATAGTAGGATATGTAGGCAATAGAAATGCCTACGATATTCTTATCAAAGGCTTGCACCGCTTGGAATACAGAGGGTATGACAGTGCGGGCGTGGCGCTTGTCAGCCCTTCTGGAAAGCTGAATGTATATAAATCTCGTGGAAAGGTTTCTAATCTTGAAGATTACTGCAAGGATAAGGATACGACCGGAGGCACAGGCATAGCGCATACACGCTGGGCAACCCACGGCGAGCCTTCCGACCGCAATGCACATCCTCATTTCAGCGAAGATGAGGAGATAGCACTGGTGCATAATGGCACAATTGAGAACTACAAGGTGCTGAAAGATGCGCTTATACAGAATGGTTGCAAATTTCAGTCGGAGACTGATACTGAAGTGCTGGTGCAGCTTATAGAATATATCAGAACCCATAATGATTGTTCCTTGCTCGATGCAGTCAAGGAGGCTTTGAAGCAAGTGGTCGGGGCATATGCGATAGCTGTGATTGAAAAAAACAATCCGGACACTATCATTGCCGCCCGCAAAAGCTCTCCTCTCGTCATAGGAATAGGGGAGGGCGAGATGTTTCTTGCTTCTGACGCTACTCCAATTGTGGAATACACAAAGGATGTGGTCTACGTAAAAGATAATGAGATTGCAGTAGTGTCAAAGACCGAACCTCTTAAACTTATCAACCTGAATAATGAAGAGACTAAAGTCGACGTAAAGACTTTGCAACTCTCCATTTCTCAGCTTGAAAAGGGTGGGTATCCGCATTTTATGCTGAAAGAGATATTTGAGCAGCCATCTACTCTCCGTGATTGTATCAGAGGAAGGGTGACAGAAGAAGGTAAAAAAATAATTATCAGCGGTGTGTTGGATAGCAAAGAGAAGTTCCTAAATGCCAAGAGGATTATAATCGTTGCTTGCGGCACATCGTGGCATGCTTCGCTGATAGGCAAATATCTTATTCAGGATATGTGTCGTATTCCAGTGGAAGTGGAATATGCAAGTGAATTCAGATACAGCAATCCTGTGCTGGATGATAGGGATGTGGTCATAGCTGTGTCTCAGAGTGGCGAGACCGCCGACACACTTGCGGCTATTCAGATGGCGCATGAAGCCGGGGCATATGTATATGGAATCAGCAACGTTGTGGGAAGTTCGATTCCGCGCAACACTGATTCGGGCACATATATCCATGTAGGACCCGAGATTGGAGTTGCTTCCACGAAGGCATTCACAGGCCAGGTGATGGTGCTTACTCTTCTTGCTATGGCTATAGCAGAACTTAAAGGCTCTATGCCTAAGGAGGAACTTGATAAAATCGGTGAGGAAATCCTTAAGATTCCTGAATATGTCAAGCAGACACTTGAACTCAACGACCAGATCGAAAGGCTCTCTTTGATCTTTACCTATGCTCACAACTTCCTATATCTCGGGCGAGGCTACAGCTATCCGGTTGCACTCGAAGGGGCATTGAAGCTTAAGGAGATTTCCTATATTCATGCTGAAGGATATCCTGCAGCTGAAATGAAGCATGGCCCGATCGCGCTCATAGATGCAGAGATGCCTACCGTGATAATTGCGCCTAACGATCATCTATACGAGAAGATTGTCAATAATGTGCAGCAGGTGAAGGCGCGCCATGGAAGTGTCATAGCAATAGTCTCAGAGGGAGACAAGGAGATCAAGAATATCGCCGATCATGTGATTGAGGTGCCTGATGTCCCGGAGTGTCTCACCCCTATCATTACGAGCGTTCCGCTCCAGCTGCTATCGTATTATATAGCTATCAACAAGGGGAAGGACGTAGACATGCCAAGAAATCTTGCTAAATCAGTGACAGTGGAATAAATCGACTATCTGTCTGAAATTAAGCAAAATATACTAAAGCTACAATTGGTCCGAAGCATACGGACTAAAAAAAATGAGGTCCGTATGCAATTTTTTTGCCGAAAAATTTGGTGGGTAAAAAAAAAAGTTGTAACTTTGCACTCGGTTTCGGGAATGAAGCTTTTGAAACACTAAAAGCAAGCCTGAAATCAAAATACAATGCCTCTTTAGCTCAGTTGGCCAGAGCACGTGATTTGTAATCTCGGGGTCGTTGGTTCGAATCCGACAAGAGGCTCAAGAACAATGAAATTTTGGGCGAATACCAGAGTGGCCAAATGGGGCAGACTGTAAATCTGCTGGTTGATACCTTCGGTGGTTCGAATCCATCTTCGCCCACTATTTTATGCGGAAGTAGCTCAGTTGGTAGAGCATTAGCCTTCCAAGCTAAGGGTCGCGAG
>CAMWLX010000070.1 GCA_947175225.1 uncultured Porphyromonadaceae bacterium | reverse complement strand
GATTACATACCGGCAATAGGTTTTTCATAGTTAAAAAATAAATTAATTTTGAAAAAAAAGTCCAAAAATTTGCAAACTTTACTTACTTTTATTAATTTTGCGCTCGATTTAATTATCTCTTATGAAGAGATAATTAAAATTGAGCATTCAAAAGAGGCTATGCTGATGTCCGAATGGAGCTAAGCAAAACGCTATACACAATTATAAGACAGAAGATTAAGAAACAAATAGAGAGATTCACAATGAGTTCTACAGAGACACTTACATCAAGTCTTGATACGGCAAAGATGGATTTCAACCGTCTGTCCCCGGCAGAGCGTATAATAGCGTCTCGCAGTAAATATAGCGATGCGGTGGATCTCTATGCTTCCTCAAATCTTTCTATACGTGAGATAGCAGAAAAAACAGGCATCACTCCTAAAGGACTTAGTCATTATCTTTCTTATCATCATCGCCCCCTGCTTTATAAAAGATACGGTCTGGAAGTCCCGAATGATGACCGGCACATCAAGATAAAATCACCTCGTGGACAGTCACGAGTCACTCATCTTAAATATAAAGAAGCTATTGAAGCAAGTGGAGATATTGCATATATTGAATTCAACATATCCCAGATAGCCCGGATCTTTGGAGTGAATCCAACCGGACTTTCATCACAACTGCGAGTCCACTACCCTGATATAATCCCGGCACGCGAGGCACTCCGAAAGCGTCTTGGCATAGCTGACAGACATCATAGAGGTGCCTTGCCAACCAGCAAGACAGCCTATGAAGATGCTGTACCTGTCTACAAAAACTCAGATCTCACGATAAAGGAAGTAGCTGACCAATTCGGTATCTCGAGGAGTGGCTTCGGACACTATATGCGTTTTTACCACCACGATGCTATCAAAGCAAAAGCTCGTCGACGCCTTGAGGCTAAGAGAGTCTACCATAAAAGGGAGACAGGTGCCTTATCCGGCAACGGCCAAAAATATGGACCTAAACAAGAGACAGCCGACCTCTACGCACGCGCCCTCAGTCTGTACCAAGAAGGACGCATGACGTTGGAAGATGTGGTCAAAGAGACTGGCATCCCTCCTACGGGCTTCAAGCATTATCTTGATCAGTGGTGCCGTGACACTCGCAGAAGCCACAAAGACGGGAAATACCGAGAAGCTATCGAAAGCCTTCGAGATAAACCCAGAGCTGTGGCGGAAGTAGCAAAGGAATTTGGGCTTAATGCCGACGTCTTTCGACAATTCCTTAAAAAGCATGCGCCGGAACTGGCAGAAGGTCAAGGTATGGTGAGTCTTGAAAACGGCAAGTTAGTAAAAAAATCTGCGTGGGACAAATATCAACCGGCTATAGAGGAATACCGAAAAGAAGGAGGGTCACTCCGCTCAATAGCTCAAAAACACGGACTCACATACACATCATTATTCTCCTTTCTCAAAAGAATTGGATGCAATTGAATATAATCAATTTAATCTTATCTTAAAGACTAAAGTATAAAACCGACAACTCCACATATGACAGCTAACAAACTGACAAAAACAACCGGAATTTTCTTCGCCGGACTTATGGCACTGGGCTCTGTCGCCTCTGGTTATGCTCAGAAAGTCGGACTGAAGACCAATCTCCTATATGATGCCCTTCTGACGCCGGATCTTGGAATCGAGGTGAAAGTGGCACCCCAGTGGACAGTGGAACTAACCGGTAACATAAATGCCTGGACTATCAACGAGAGACGCTGGAAGCAGTGGAGCGCGCAGCCGGAGGCTCGCTACTGGTTCTGCCAAGCTTTCTCCGGACACTTCCTTGGAATGCATCTCATTGGAGGGCAGTTCAACTTCGGCAAACTCCCCATCGACTTTAAATTTCTCGGGACAGACTTCAGTCAACTGCGCAACTCCAGGTATCAAGGCTGGATGGGGGGCGCAGGAGTGGCTTACGGCTATTCATGGATACTCGACCGGCATTGGAACCTTGAGGCTGAGATAGGTATAGGTTGGATCTATGCCACTTATGACAAATATCCTTGTGCCGTTTGTGGCACGAAACTCGACTCAGGCAATCATAATTACTTCGGTCCGACAAAAGCAGCAATCAACCTCGTTTACGTTTTCTGACAACTCTCCCATCGACATGAACAAGACAATACTTTCTCTTATGGCGGCAGCAATGGCCGCAACGGCAGCAAATACAGCGGCTGCAAAATCAGTGGAGATGCCATCCCTGCTCAAGGTGGAGCGAATCGAGGTATTGCATATCGATACCCTTCTCCAGATTTCATTCGACATCGACCCTCACCGCGTGAAGCCGGGAAGCGACTATCAGGTGATGTTCACTCCGGTAGTGAAAAGCAATTCCTCAGATAAAGACTCCGTTGTGCTTAAACATGTGACTTTCGCCGGTCGCAACCGATATTACACTCACCTCCGCGAGGGAGACATAGCGGCTGGCGACCTCATATATCAAGCCGGCAAGAAAGGGCTCGTAGAATATTCCCGATCCGTGACTTGGCAACCATGGATGGACAACTGCACAATATACATGCGAGAGGAGACCCAAAACTGCTGCAAACCGATAAAGCCGCTATGCGACACCCCTATCGCAACGATTGATACACCCGAAGAACAAATCACCGACTCTTTTGAAGAGATCGACTACATTGCATTGACCGGTGACAGTGCCGTGGTGCTTGAGGCAGAGGGGAAAGCCTACATAGATTTTATAGTCAATCGGACAGAAATAAAGGAGAATTACCGTAGGAATCCAATTGAGTTGAAGAAGATCATCGAATCGATAGATCTTATCAAGGATGACCCTGACGCAATAATCACACGTCTTACAATCAAAGGTTTTGCATCCCCTGAAGGCAGCTACGAAAACAATGTCCGCCTTGCTATCGGACGAACTGAATCGCTCAAGGAATATGTGCGAGAGAGATACCATTTCGATCCGAAGATAATGTTTACCAACTATGAGCCGGAAGACTGGGACGGCTTGCGCGCATGGCTTGAGACTGCTGACATACCCAATCGCGATGCAATCATGGAGATAGTTAACTCCGGGATGGCCCCCGACCCTAAAGATGCGGCTATCAAGAAGCAGTATCCAAAGCAATACAAGCTAATGCTCGACAGCGTCTATCCGGGACTACGACATTCTGACTATACGGTGCAGTACCGTATAAAGACATATGTGGATATTGATGAACTCAAGTTGGCTTACGAGCGCACTCCCGAACGTCTGCGACCGGTAGACTTCTTCCGTGTGGCACAGACTTACGATAAAGGCACAAAGGAGTTCGAGGATGTATTGCTCAAAGCCTCCGAGATCTATCCCTACGACCAGCAGGCATCCATCAATGCAGCTAATATCTTGATGCGTCGCGGAAAGATGCAAGAGGCATCTGAAAAACTTATGAATGCCGGAGAGAGTGGGGAGGCCTACTACACACGCGCTATGCTCGCCCACATCAACGGCGACGAAGAGCGAGCACTTGCCCTCTTCCGCAAGGCTAATGAGCTTGGAGTAGGAAAAGCCTCCAAATTCATCAATCGCCTCGAGACTCCGACACCAAAGCAATCAATTTTCTACTTTATTGAAGGGGAAGAATGAAGGCATATACAATCTGAACTATATAAACAACAATCAAACAAATACCCAATTTTTTTATGAAGAAATCTTATCTTTTTGGAGCAGTAGCTCTTGGACTGCTCTTCACCGCCTGTCAGTCAGACGAACTGCGTCAACCGGAGGAAGGCTCGGTTACAGGTGCTGACCAGACTCTATACGTAAGTATGCGTATTAGTGGTGACCCTGTAGGAACTCGTGGCAGTTCTGATAACGGTGCTCCTGAAGCAAATGACACCGACTTTGCATCTGGAAATGAAAACGCTGTTAATAACGCCTACTTCGTATTCTACGATGAAGATGGGAATGTCGTAGGAGATATTGTTCCTATTGAGTTAGGTTCCCTTACTGCAGATGAAGTAGCTCAAGGTCCCAATGTGGAAAAATCTTACAAGTCTGTAGTAGCAGTTAGTGTGCGTAAAGGAGAAAAGAAACCGGATCAAGTGATTTGCTATATCAATCCCATCTCACCGTCAACACTTAATCAGCCATTAAGTAGAATTCAGACTGTAAGCCGTGAGGATGTCACAACATCTGCCGGAGAAAACACTTACTTTGCAATGAGTAATTCGGTATATTATCCTCAAGAAAATGAAAATTCCGAGCCTCAGGTTGCTGTTAAGATTCCTGAAGGTTACCTCTACACTACCGAAGCGGCTGCCGAAGCTGCTCTCGGCACTGGCAATACAGTAAACATTTATGTTGAGCGCTATGCTACAAAACTTTCATTTACAGCTGTTAACCCTACCGACTACAAGACAGCAACCCGCGTCTATGCTGCCGATGGAACACCTACTACGAAAAGCATAACTCTAAAATTTACTCCTCAGTATTGGGCTGTTAACGCAGAAGCTAATAGAGAATATGTTATCAAATCATTCCGTCAGGAATCAGAGGACGGAGTGCTACTCAACGACAATTATACATATTCATCACTTAATCTTCGAATCAATCCAAATACCTGGGCTGACAATAAGTGGTCATATGGAGAAGGCTCAACTATATTGGACGAAAACAATGCATGGGATTGGAACAATCCGTCATTCTACCGTTCATATTGGGGAATGTCCCCGGCTTATTTCCAAAATGAATATCCTGAGGTTTCTTCTGACCTTCGTGAAATCGAAGTTAACCAAAAGTATATTTCTTATAATGAACTATTGGAAAAAAAGTATGGATATGCAGCTTCTAACAAAGATCCCCAATACTTCAAAGAGACTACTGTCGGATCAAAAGCGTTACGTTCAGCCAATCCGAATGCCGCTGTTGCATCAGTGATTTATGTCGGACAGTATAGTCTAACTATGGAGGGCAACGAAATTGCCGGTAATCCAAGCTTCTATACTTATCTTGCTGGCCCTGTCGAAGGAGAGGAGGAAGACCATCCTTACATTTATTTTGATAATGTAGATAATTCTTTAGAAAGTAAAGTTGCAGGAGGAGAATCTATGCTTATGCGTTTCTTCGCTCAGCAGACTATCCTCTATAGGAAAACTGTTGAAAATGGTAAAGACGTCTATAAACGTTATACTATTACTAACACAAATGATTTAGCAGCATTGCAAGAAGCTCTTGTCGTAGATACCATAACAGATAATGTTAAGATTGCATATGATGGTGATACTGATACAAAGCTTAAGCTCCAGAATAACGCTCGCACTTTGCAGTTTAAAGATGCAGAGTCTGCAGCCGGAATATATATTCTTACTGCAAATGGCTACAAAGCCATAGTAGCTGATAACGCCGCGCCTCAGAATAGTGAGATACGTCTTACACAAGCTAATCTTACACTTATGCGTCAAGTTGGCCTATCGTATTATTATACCACAGGTCATGCTTATTTCAGTATTCCTGTTAAGCATCTTGGATGGTATCGTGTTGGAAATGAGCAAAAGAATGAAGCTAAAATTAACTGGAACAAGGTACGTGTAGGTGATTTCGGTATGGTGCGTAATCATAGCTATGCTCTTGAAGTTCAAGAAATAAAAGGTCTTGCTTCAGGTATTGGTGATGATTGGAACCCGATTGTTCCGCCATCTACTACAGAAGACTACTTTATGGCATACTCTGTAAGAATTTTGAAGTGGGCTATCGTACCAACACAAAAGGTAGAACTCTGATAATTATTTAAATCCGTACTACTATAATGAATTTAAGGCTACGGGAACTGAACCTCCCGTAGTCTACCAAAGCAGACCGTAATGCTTATATTCGGTCTCAGAAAACGAAATTTAATCGACAACAATGCATATTAAAATTTTAAAGAAAACTTCAGTGTTTGCAGGCTTATTGTATGCTTCAATTATGCTTCCGGGGTGTTCCCTCATCACGGAGGATCTTGATCCGTGTCCCGAAGAACTACGTCTGAAGTTTAAATACGCATACCTTAAGGAAACTGATGCTTTCGGATATGAGGTGAATTCGATAAATGTATGGGCTTTCGACCAGCAAGGTTTACCGGTTTGGAGTGGGAGCGCCTCTGGTCCGCAACTCAAAGAAGAAGATTTCTATATTCAGACTACCCTGGGAGAAGGAATATACGATTTCGTTGCATGGTGTGGTCTGGACGGTAATGAGAGTTTCGATCTTGCCACTTATACTCCAACTTCTAAAACCGATCTTGAAGTCAAGATGCGGACTATTGAAGAAGATAACAAGCATATATCTAAGACTCGTCTTCAAGGTCTGTATCACGGTACTCTCGAAAACGTGGAATACAAGGCAGACCCTTTGAATTCAAACATCAAGGAAGTGACCGTAACCTTGATGAAGGATACTAAAGATATTCGCATTATGCTCCAACATCTTGACGGCACGGAAATAGATAACCGAGATTTCTCCGTGACTATCACAGATGCCAATTCTGAATATGCATGGAACAACGCTCTTCTCCCTTCTCCCATTGTGACATATGAACCTTGGAATACGAAATATGGTGTTGTGACTGCTCCGGAAACTCAAGAAGTGGAGACAAGAGATATTACAACCATTGCATCCCTTCTTTTCGAAGTTTCTACCGGTAGACTTATGGAAGATTCCGACGCAATACTTACAGTGCATCGAAATTGGGACAACCGCGACATCATTCGCATACCACTCGTAGACTACTTGCTTCTAATCAGAGGCTACTATGGTAATATACCAGATCAGGAATATCTTGATCTGCAAGATGATTACTCCATGGTTTTCTTCATTGATTCGGCCAGCAACTGGTATATTGCAGCAGGTATTTACATCAACGGATGGGCTGTGGTACCTCCTCAAGGGAATATACTTTGACAGAAATACACTGATTCTTAAAGATTCCTATGAAACAATATATTGTACTCATACTTACGACTTTACTTCTATCTGCTTGTTCTTTTATTAACGAGCCGTTTGAAGATTGTCCGGTTGAAAGGCAGGGTGAGGCTATACAACTTAGCTTTCAATTGATGACAACGAGTCCTTTTACGAGAACCGATGACAGCTTTCATCTTGAGGAAGACAGCGAGTTGCGACAACTGGAAGATGGTATTGATTTCAGTGATTTTGGACTTTTCATATTTGCAAGACTTTCTTCGGATGCTGAAGGCGGGGAAAGACTTGTTATAAAAAATACAGACATTTCATCCTCATCAAATAAGGATATTATTATTGATGGGGCACTTGGTGACTATACAATATCTATGATGATTCTGCGTTCTCAACTTCATGACATAATCTTTGGTGAGGACTCAGAGCAACAAATTGATCCAAATGGAGTCGAAACAATAACGTTCAGAATCCTAATTGTTGCGAACTGTAATTCGTCAGAAACCAATGCTCAAGAAAAATGGGATGAAATTGATGGCACTACATTTAGTGAGGTTATTCATCAGTTAGACGAATGGCACTATGATATGAGTAATCTCTACAATGGTTCCTATGAGGGAGAAGACGTGGAAGGATTATTTAATAATACCAAGAAGAATATCCCGATGTTTGGAACAAATATATTTCAAACATCACAAGCAGCTCTATACTATAGTCGTCCGGAAGATCGTGTATTTTTAGGAGAAATTGATCTTCTGCGTGCACTTGCAAAAGTAAGGGTAGTTGACAATATCCAGAATAAGAATGCAGACGGGTATCCTAAAATTATTAAAGCTGAGTTTATAGGGTCACAGAATGGCGCACTACCGCTTCCCTATGAAGCCTCAAAGTATATCAATGGCAAGCAGGTGCATACACCTAATATCTTGTCGGACAATCCACTTTCTCCCGAGGGTGCCTTCACATATCGTCTTGGCGAAATGCCCTTAGACTTGACAAGCATTTTGCCAGCTGACAGAACAGGTGCTGTCCTTGTAGGTTTCGTACCTGAGCAGACGATTGGAAATACAGGCACTGGTTCAGGTATTCCCGGATTCAAGATCACAATTGAATATTTCGAAAATAAGACTATGGATTTCGTCGTGCCTATGTATGGATACAACGGCAAAAAATTTGAATTCGGAGACTATATCCTCAGAAATCATATATATACGCTTTCAGTGGAACGGGCAGAAGCAGAAATCACTTTGGAGGCCATAGAAGCACCATACAACTCCGTTGAATTGGAACCGGAATTTGGAGAATTGTATGATCCGGAGGTAACGGAAGAATAACATGTGTTTTATACGATTGAAAAATATGAACAGAAAAACTTTATATAGTATATTCTCAATGCTCATTGCATTGCTCTTCGCTTACGGGTGTGCCGACGACCGCTATCTGTTCGGTCATGACGAGCCCGGAGAAGGAGATGCTATGCTGACGGCAGAAATCTCCTTTAAGAATTATACCCCGGCTCTTACCAGGACACCGGGCAACACACTTAATGGAATTGAGAATCTTTTTGTATTCATTTATAAGGAAAATGGATCTCTCGTTGAGATAAAGGAATATAAAAAGTCTGAGCTTGATAGCATACCTAATTATAATCCACCATCCGACGGTGAAGGTATGGATGTGAACAATAATGGAGAATTAACACTTCCGACATTCAAGACGACTCTCAAGAATATCAAACTCCCATACGGAAGATATCAGATATACGCTGCTGCCAACATTCGCGGAGAATATGCGGACGCATTAAGAGATCCGGAAGGAGTGGCAAAGACAGTGGATGGCCTTAAGTCTTTCAAAGTAAGATGGAATAGCAATAATATAGGATATGATGACCAGATGTTCGGCTATTTTATGGAGATGTCGGCTGATGAGAAGGCTCCTTCCTCTTCTAAGGGATTCGGACCAAATGTAATTACGATCAATCAGCCGAACGTGCGGATCGGTGCTTGGCTCCGACGTTTGGCTTCCAAAGTGACCGTGGCATACGATGCCTCCGGACTTAACCAGGGTGTATGGGTATACATCAAGAATGTAACCGTACATGACATTGCAGCGGAATGCTATTTAGGACAAAAAAATGAGCCGTCTGAATCTGAACTTCTCAACAGAAGAACTGGAGAATTCAATCAGCCTGATGCAACCTATACTCCAGATGAGCCCAATACCCGAATCACATACGAAGGAAAACCGAGTGCGAACCTCTATGATAAAAATCAGAAAGGCCTTGAACTATACAATGGTCTCGTCACGCCTGAAGGGAAGCCGATTCTCTTGGGCTCTAACCATTCTGCAAATGACAAAGATGCATTGTTTTTCTATGAGAACATGCAGGGGGATCATAGCACTGATGACAATAAGGCAGATTATGACAAGCGTCAGCATGGATCAGGTAAAGACCAAGTCGGCGAAAACGTCCGCGACGATGATGGAAAAGGCAACGACTACAAAGACCGTGTGAAAAGCGGCACATACGTAGAAGTTGAGGCGTACTATATTTCTTTGAACCCTGCAAATCCATCTCAAGGTCCGATAAAATACCGCTTTATGCTCGGCAAGGATAAAATGTATAATTACGATGTTGAAAGGAATTACCATTTCAAGTTGACTCTCGGTTTCAAGGGTTGGGCAAACCAGCCAGACTGGCATATAGACTATGATATCACAGAACCTACTTTGGAGGTTCCACCCATATACCATGTTTCCTATCTGTATCATCAGAAATCATATCTTCCCGTGAGGGTCTCGGATAATTGCACGAACCTCAATGTCAAAATTATTGAGAACAATTGGGTACCATCAGATCCTAAAACTTATGAATTTCTACCCAATCAGAATTTTGCAACTGGAGGAACCGAGAATTATGATTTTAAATGGACGGCACCCGCTTTCTATAGTACGACTGCCCCAATCTATAGACGGATTACTCATGTTCCTGGAATTGATTTGGAAGTCAATACAGCCGCACCTTATTTAGGGTTCTTAGCTCTTAACGTGGCGGAAGATCTGCCTGTTACTGTTCCCGTCAAAAGTCAATCCGGCTCAATTATTAATTATTATAGTTTTAAAGATCAACAAGAGGGACAAGATAAAATGGCGACATATTTTACACAGAAGTTCGGTGATCTCGGTTCTCAGCAAGAGTCAACTTTTGACGCTGCAATGATGACATACGGTCCTCATACGAATTCTGTTTCCGTCAATAATTGGGAAGTCAACAAATTAGAAGATGGAACAGAAAACTCAAATAAGATAGTTATGGTTCCTATGTGGACAAGAGCAAGAACCATCATAGAAGGCGCAGGCTTTTCCGGAAACAATCCCTACGAATACTATGTACGAAAGGCTACTCTTGAAGTGACCGGTACCTACGATATGGGAGTGGATGAGAACGGCAATAAGAAGGATCCGGAAACAAGGACAGAGTATGTGACGGTAATTCAGGAGCCTCGTATAGTCAATCCAAAAGCAATTTGGAGAAAAGGAGGAAATGGTGAAAGTAAATTTCATGTAGAACTCATGACAAAAAACAGCAGTAACCAGAAAGCTGATTATACTCCACTTTTTTCTGATGGTGAGTGGACAGCTGAAGTTGAGTATGGATCAAATGTATCGTTGTCTACATCAGCTACTACGCTTGGAAGAGAAGAAAATGGGGTTATTTTTGGAAAAACAGGCTCAAAAGTGGATTTCGATATCAATATCAAAGGAGATGGCTGTGCGATTGTAAATGTCTTATATCACAATAAAAACTGTACTCATAAGATATTTGTACGCCAAGGTTCTGAACCTACTACCACGATCAATGGCACTCAATGGAGTAATTATACTCTGTACAGTGCAACTTCGATCGATGGTACTGACAATGAATATGATGGAGTTGAGACTGCAGATCCACTGATACTCGGATCTTTGTACCGTCGAGGTAATTCTACCCAAGGAATTCTTCCGGTCAATAATGAATTAGCGAATCTTGGGCCATTTCAATCTCCCGGATCAACAAGAATGAGTCTCACTGACGGAAGTACCTCTGCTTTTACTTCGATTAGTACAAAAGGTTCAAATGAAGATCCTGGCACTATGGGAAGATTCCGAATCAATGGACAGTGGTATAAACTTCCGTCCTTAAATGATTTCAATGGATTGAAGTTTAATTGTGAATTCGCGTTAGGTGTCATTTATGGAAATGATGCAACTACTACAGAAACGGATTATAATACCGCAACAGGATATTGGAGTGAAGATCTAACGGCCAAGGGTGTTAGAGCAGTGATAGCCTATGATAAGGAAAAAGCTAATCAAGTTGTTTTCCCACTTGGTAAGTATGGATATAGCAGACGGAAATTCAATGGAGCCACTGATGCTGCAAGTGGTATGCTGATTTATTCTGACGTGAATTTTGCTCTAACTACGATTAGTAATCGTTGGCGACCGGCAGTAGGTAATTTAAGAATTTCTCCGGGAGCTATATATTGGTTGGATCAAAGATATGCAACCGGTTTTTTAGGAAATACTGAGCCGGGTCCGACAATGAGTTGGGATATAAATTATTTCAATTATGACTTTAATTCATTTGATAATAGTGGAACAAGCAACTGGCAAGATGCCTGTGCCATTAAGTTGGTAAAGGAGTAATGTGAAGATAACAAAGGAAGCAGCTGCACAGTGCAGCTGCTTCCTTTTAAATTTATCAGCTCCAAAGCCGATACATCGGTATAATGATCAAAGTACCAAAGAAAATCAAGCCCCAAACCTCCACAGTAGTCATATTTTACTTAGCCGTTATTCTCTCCGCTCCCCCTTCCACTCGTTCCTCCTCACGTCCATTCTCTATTCACTTGGACACTCCATCATCAAA
>CAMWLX010000069.1 GCA_947175225.1 uncultured Porphyromonadaceae bacterium | reverse complement strand
TTCAATATCTGCTTGAAAAGCACGCGCATTATTTACCATTTTATTTTTTCGATTACCATATTCAAAATATAATTTAATACTAAAAACTATGACACGCACAATGCTTAAAACCGCCTCTCGATATTGGTGGATTCCAATGGTTACCGGTCTTCTTTCAATAGGACTCGGAATCTGGTGCCTTGTAAACCCAAGCACTTCTCTTCCTGTTTTGGCATATACTTTCTCTTTGGTGATATGCTCTGTAGGATTTCTCAACACTGTATTCGCACTTCTCAGTATAGGAAGCATTTCCGGATGGGGATTCAAGCTCTTAGTAGGAGTCATTGAAATCGTCTGCGGCGTATGGCTATTGCTCTTGCCTGAAGCTGCCATGGTCAGTGCATTTATTTATGGAATAGGGTTCTATCTTATTTTTGTAGCTCTAAATGCTGTTTGCGAAGCTATTTTATATTATGGCGACACAAAGTATTGGCTTGCAATGCTGCTGTCATTTATCCTTTGCACTTTGATTCTCGCAGTCATTTTCCTTGCAGGTCCTCTCGCCGGTGGAATAGCAGTATGGCTCTATATAGGCATTGCATTCATCACTTTTGGCATCTACCGTATGCTACTGTCTATAAAAATTTGCCAAGCAAACAAAGTGCTGAACAGATGATCTGTTCTTGACAATTATCGTATAAAATAAGGGAAGGCTCAAAGTCGAGTCTTCCCTTATTGCAATTTGAATACTGATGGTTATTTTTTGATGAATTTGTGGGTTTCTTTTGTTGTCCCGTTTTCAATCACAAGAACATAAATGCCTTTTTCAAGATCTGTCGTGAGTCCCTTTCCAGCAACTCCCTTAGCTGTCTTAACAACTCTTCCCGATAAAGCGTCAATAATACTGAAGTGTGCATTTCCATTCACTGCAATGATTTCTTCAACAGCTGAGCTTGATATACGCTCATAATTAGCTTTAATATCTTCTGCAGAAAGCACGAAAGGATAGATAGTCAATTCATCAATTGCGCCATTGAATGTCCTGTTTTCACGTCCTGCAGTTGGTTCATCATCGCCTCCAATAAACATGAATTCACGTGGATCGAAGTTGAGAGCACCTGTTCCAACATTAGTGGAAGTCATATTTTGTTTGCCATCTATATAGATGGTAGTAGACTTAGCCTCTGTATTGCGTACACATACTATTTGATGCCATTCGCCATCGAAATATTTTCCCGGGCTGAGCGCGTAGCAGTCAGTTTTGGTCACATCATCATCGATAGAGAAGCATAGGCGATCAGTGCTTTCATTCTTCAGACGTTCAAGTCCTACCCAATTTCCTGTGCCTCCTTCTACGTTGGTCTTGTTGTGAGTGCCTATACAGAAGAGATAGCCATCATTGTCTGTAGATTTCATCCAAAGTTCGATGGAGAAATCCCCATTTCCAAACATCAATTCATCATAAACAGGCTGTGTCAGATAACCATTGCCATCAAAAGTGATAGCATTATTAAGTACACCTCCGGCAGAGCCGACCGTTCCGTTTATATTGGCTACAGTTCCTGTCTTATAATCATTGGCAACTGTAGTGGCTCCCACTGCATCAAATGAGAAATATGCGCAGCGTCCGCTCTTGTCTACGAATGTAACTCGGATAGTTCCGGTTATTGAGATCTCTTCGCCATCTGCTGCTCCTGTTGTAGTAATGGTATAGGTCCAATCTCCTTTCTCTGCGGGGATACCGGAGATAGAGCCCTTGCCACTTTCTGAATCAAATGAGAATTCTACTCCTTCCGGCAATCCTGTGACCTCAACTCCGGAAGCACGCATCACTGTAAATTCTACCGTATCTATTGCTCCTCCAAGCGAAATCACTTGCTGAAGACTGCCACGGGTCACTACAATGCGAGGACGAGTGTCGTATTGCGATTCAAGATTATAGCTGAGGTGGGGAGGCTGATTATATGCTACGTTCTGCCATGCGATAGCCTCGCGATACTGACGGTCTGTCATAAGGCAAGGCACTTTATATTCACTCGGAATCGTAGTGGTGAAGATGATTAAGTCTGACTCCGTCACTCTGTCGTGAAGTATCACTTCTTCTCGCCAGTCGCCAAACAAGTCTGCCTGAAGGTTCGGGGTTGCCTTTGTAGAGTTGCATGAAGCTGCATTCGATATGCTTCCGAACGCTTTTACATTAGAAACTGATGTGAGATTATTATCTGGCTTGGTGATAGTGGTTCCGTCGAGAAGTTCGTCAAGAAGATCTCCGTCCCAGTAAATGCGGAAATTTACGGAAGGGCGTTTCGATCCTACTACCTTGCCGGAATTCATTACATTCCCGTCAAGAGTCGACCAGTATTCGTAGCCTGGATATTTTGATGATACATTGGCAATAAGACCTCTGCCTACATCTTTTCCGGGATTAGATTGAAAGTAGAGTATCTTGCCGGTCTTGCCATCGCGGAGAGAAGTGGCATATTTGCCATTCTTGTCTTCGTGGGGCATATATATCTCAAGACCTTCATTCTCAAGAATGAAATCGCCTACGTGGAGTGCATCGCCGTGTCCCCCTCCGGTAGAGTGGAGAAACGAACCGTCATGGTCTATTGCTCCTGATCCAATGATTATTTCGTCGAATCCGTCTGCGTCAAGATCCGCAATCGACAGGGAGTGAGTGCCCTGTCCATATATACTCTTGTCTCCGGCCTTTGAGGAAGAGTGCAGCCAGCGTTCTTTTAGTTCTTTGCCATCGAAATCAACTGCCCATACATATGATGCAGTGTAATATCCTCTGACGAAGATAGCACTCGGTTTCTTTCCGTCGAGATATGCAACTCCGGCAAGATAGCGTTCGCAGCGGTTGCCGTTGGCATCTCCCCAACCGCTTTTAGAATGTGCATGTATGCTTCGTGGGGGATTATATGCAATTGTATGAATTTCTGCGCCTGTCTGCCCATTGAATACGGTAAGGTATTCCGGACCACTTTTGACTACACCTGCAAGCGAACCGGATTTTTCTCTGTAGTCATCCGTTACTTTGTCTTCGCCCATTAAAACAGCTTTCCCGGTTCCATCGATAGTGCCGGGAGCAGTCTTGCATATAAGTTCTGCCTTCCCGTCTCCGTCAAAGTCATAGACCATAAACTGAGTGTAATGGTTGCCTGAACGAATATTTTGTCCGAGATCTATGCGCCAAAGCTTGGTGCCATCAAGTTTGTAGCAATCAAGAATTGTATTGCCGGTATAGCGGAACTGGTCTCCATTGTCTGCCTGATTGGTAGGAAACCATTTGACGATAAATTCGAATTCTCCGTCGCCATCGACATCTCCTACCGACACATCATCAGGAGTGTACGTGTAGTCTCTTTGTTCTTTCGACCCTCCCGCTGGTGATGTGCCGCCGGCAGGACGATCCAGATGAATCTTCATGAAGTCTGAAGCCCACACTTGGTTGGCATTGGCTGATTCCTTCACGTCTCCATCAAGCATCGCCTTGATGGTATACTTAGAATCGACAGTTCCCTCCGGGTCAGTGAAGTTAGTCTTTTTTGTCAGAGGTGTTTCGTTGATTTTGACGCCATCCCTATAAATATCAAATGCAAGTTTCGCATCGTCGGTGGGAAGGGAACGCCAAGAAACGAAGACCCCGTTGTCAGCTTTTACAGCTAATACTCCTCTGCCGAGATTGTCGGCATTGATGGTATGGGAGTATTGAGCCCAAGAAGCAGAAGAAGCAGCAAGTAAAAGTGCCGCTAATGCAGTTTTTTTCATTTCTTTATAGTTAGGTTTGTTACTAAGTATTTATTTTAACTCTTCATTGCGAATATTTAAATTCGTAATGAAGAGTAAACAACTTCGGCTACAAAGTTAACACATTTTGCTATCAAATAAAAGTTTTTAACCCTAAATTATGTTAAGCGATCATACCCATCAGTGAGTTTTTTCTATTTTAAGACCTTATTGCTTTGATATGTCGGAAAAAATAGATAATTTTGCAAAGAATCTAATGTTTAATCAAAAGACGCTTATGCAAGCTGAAAAAGACACTCCCGAACAGGAGCCTATCATCGATAGGAAAGCCGGTTTTATTGAATATGTCGAAAACCTCGATTCCGATGAATTGTCGGAAATGCTGGGTTCAAGAGCTATTCCTTCGATGATTCATTCCATTCGTCGGCATGGTATATCTGATTTTTCAGATACCGCCGTAAGGCTATGGACAGTCGATATGCTCCTCGAAGGAATGAAAGGAAGCACAGTCAAGCGATATACAGGAGCTATTCATACGCTCTATAAGGAATGGGTAAAAACTGTTGAAGACTCAGATAAAGTAAATGATCCTTTCAATTTCTCTTTAGCTGAGTTTGATATAGAATCATCCTCAAAGAAATTGAAAGAAATTGAAGATAATCTTGCAGCTGCTGAGCGTCTGACTAAATTGTCACTTAAACAAGATTCTCAAGCTTACGTCTATAACAAGGCATTTCAATATCTCCTCTTTGATCCTTTTGCGTCGCTTAAAGACATCGTCAATATGAAATTTTCAGATGATCATATTAAATGTCTGCATATTGAAGATATTGTTTTGTCAATGCGTAATGCGCCTCAGGCAAAATACGTATTTCCTCTTCAACAAGGTAAACGCCGCGAACCGGCTATCATCAAAGACCTTCTGATCGTTTTACATTCTACAGCGCAAAGAGCCGGATTAAAATTCGGAGACTCTTTTTCAAGAGATTCCATCACATCATTATGGATTGCGGCTGCTCTTCGGGAGGGAATCCCGTATGGAGAAATACATGAAATGATTGCTAATCTTCCGGAAGCATATTCATTTCTTACCCTTATCGATCCGGTAGAGGTTTCAGATTCTAAAAAGATAGAAAATCTCAATATCGTAGCGTATTCAATTACGAATAAAAATCCGGGATGGTTCGTATTAAGAATGAGAAATGGAGTGACTCCGGAAAAGATAAAGGTTAGACTCAAGGATAAAGAGAGCCCACTACAGCAGCAGATACAATATTATTATCCTACTCGTTCGATAAAGAAACTTGAAAAGAAAAAGATGATTACTGTGGAGGCCCCGGTCTTGCCGGGACTTCTTTTCGTAAGGCTACCCTACGATCAAGTGTCTCCACTTATATCTGTCATAGGTGATCTTGCGTGGTGCTATCGTGCTACTGCAAACACTTCAAGTCCCTATTCAGTGATCCCACAGGCCGAAATGAGAATTTTCCAAAGAAGTGTCGGCAAATTTACGGATGATATTGAAATGGATATTATCTCCGAGTTGCCTGCATTGGATGTTGGGGATGAGGTGATGATAGAAAATGGAACGCATCTTGACGGACAGGTTGCCACAATTAGAAAAGTTAGGAGTGTCGACGGAACGCTTACCTTCACACTTCGCCTTTCTGACACAGCATATATAAAATGGAAAGACGTAGATCTTCCGGCATCTCATCTCAAAAAAGTGTAATAATCAAAAATCGAGTCCCTTGCCGGAGACTCGATTTCTTTGTTTAGTAGTGTTCCAAATAAGCCTTTATAAAACTATTCGCATACAATCCTAAATTCATTCTCGATTGAATGTCAGAGATAAAAATTATGTATAATGCATTATGAATTAGTACTTAGAGCTTATATACTTCCACTCCGGCAAGAAGGAAACATCCTGTGCCGTAGTCATCAAAGTCTGGTACTGAATCATATGCTACCGGTTGCCCGTCTTTGGGTTCTTTTCCGGTTCCCTGTACATATCCAAGGTATCCGTTTTCGTGAACTGCATCGTTGACCATTGCATTCCAAGCCTTGATTATGACAGGCATATACTTGGCTTTGTCAAGAATGCCATTGCGTACTCCCCAAGCCATGCCATATACGAAGAGTGCAGTGCCTGAAAGTTCCTTGCCACCAAAATTATCAGGATCGTGGAGAGATACATTCCAGAATCCATCCGGGCGCTGACACTTGACGAGAGCTGCGCACATATCCTGGAGATCTTTCACATATACCGCACGATGAGGATCATCTGCAGGAGTGTCTTCAAGCACACGGACAAGGGCTGCGACTACCCAGCCGTTGCCACGGCTCCAATAGCAATTCTTGCCGTTTGGCTCTTTGTAAGGGGGCACAAAGTCAGCATCGCGCCACCAAAGACCCTCTTTCTGGTTGTATAGTCCTCCTGCAAGTGTATTGCGGCTCCATTCATACATATCCCAAGCTTTTTCGCGATACTTCTTGTCGCCTGTGACAGCACTAAGTTTAGTCAACACCGGCATACCCATCTGGATGGCATCGATCCAAGTCCAATCATCGACTTGAGGTGTATTGACGAGCATATTGCAAAGAGATGTTATTTGAGTCAGCATCTCAGGTTTAGGAGTAAGTTTATAGAGATCAATGTAGGTCTGGCCGCAAGCATAGTTGTCGGCATTGCGTGTTGTGGTGTCATCGCGGCGCATGCCCCAATTGAAACCTTCTGCCCAGTCCGTAGCATATTGCCAGTATTTTTTATCCGGATAGATGGAATGCAAAGCCATAAGACCTTCAAAATAGATTGAACGTGTCCAGATGTTAGCTTCATACACTTTCTTACGGGAGTAGTAGGGGATACCAAGGAGAGGATCCGGATGTTTGCGCATGTAAAGGTCGTTGACCTTTATGAGTGTTTTGAGTGTTTCCTGACGAGGAGGAAGCTCATCTTTGGCCCCTATTGCAGGAATGACCATGATAAGAGCCAGAAGGCTCAAGATTACTTTTTTCATAGGTTAGTTGTTTATTTAATTTTTAATTGACTGATCAAATTATTCTCAACTAAGAAAGTATTTTCGATTGAACGTCAGAGACAAAATAATGCATTATGCATTATGCATTATTGCTCATGACTATCAAATTTTATGGTTTTAAGTATAGAGGGGTGATCGTGACATTTGAGTTCAGGCCTGATGGAATTGTTTCCCAATCGGAATAGTCTATGGTCTTCTTGCCAATCACGCTTGCAATATTGGCATCCTTGAAGATCTTCCATTTCTTCCCTTTTCGGTCATAGTCGGCAATTCGGTTAGCAGGGAGATTGGTGACATCAATTTCAAGAGTATTAATGCCTGGTTTCAGTAATTTCCCAATTTGGAGAGTGAATGGTACGCTCCAAACTTTTCCTGCATCCACGCCATTTACCTTTACTGAAGCACTTTCGCGCAAATCGCCAAGATTCAAAAGCCATTCATTGGCATTTGCTCCTGCCGGAAGTTCGAATGTAGTTTTGTATCGGGCTGTTCCCGCATTGACTTTTGCCTCATCAATAGGGAGATTGGTCCATGCTGTCAGAGTGTCAGTATCAAAGGTGACGTCAATCGTAGGTGCACTCTCAAGGAATGAAATGCTCCAACCTTTATTAATCTCAATTGGATTGCCTTCATCATAATATGCCCATTCTTCAGCTTCCATATCTTTGGGGAAAGTCTTTAGAAGAAGGGATTGGCCGGGCTGAACTTGGAGAAGGATTTCGGTGGTTCCGTTTGGTCCTTTTCTTGTACGTGCTTTCCCTTTTCTTCCGGTGAGAGGATCAAAAATCATTACGCTTTCAGCCGGTACTGAAAGAGTCTCCCAGCCGTTAAGACTGTTGTCGCCAAGCAGGGCGAGGAAATAATTATGACCTCCTACTTCATTGACACGCCTTAGCAGCGACACTCCTTTTGAGCGCAATGGTTCAGGAAGGGCGCCAGTCATGCGGATGGCAGCCTGAATATCCTTTGCAGGGGCAGCCATATCACTTTTCAATGACTCGAACTCAGCTCGTCTTTCTTCAAGATTGCCAAGACCCGGAACGTCATTGGGCAGATGTTCTGTGAAGATTACATTAGCTCCCTTTGCTTTTAATGCCTTAAGAGCCTGAAGGGTTTCTACAGGCATAAAGCTGACAGGAGGAACTATGATAGACTTGTATTTATTTCCTCCTTTAGATATGATATCCCCATTGGCTTCTACACTAAGATCTGCGATTAGCGCATCAGAAAGATAATCTGGATCAAGGCCTGCTTTCACAAGTTCTCCTACTAAAGCTTTTACGTCAGGCATCTTTTTGTCCATGCTATGGATATCAAACATCATGTAGATGCCATCTTGTCTCTGCCAAATGTCATCTATCGGGAAATAAAGAAGCACGTCGGAATCAGGAGTTCCAGCGGTCATGAAAGACTGAATTCTTGTAATGTATTTGAACAACGCATCTGAATCTTTCCAAATAGTGTTTGTAGGCGACATATTGACTGAAGCATAGAAGAGCCATCCGGGGAATTCAACTCCCTTGGGGGAATAAGTGGCCCCATGGAAGAAAATATGATTGACTCCGGCTGCCAGCATCTGGTCGATTTCTGGCTTAGCTACCGACAACGAAGTATGGAAATGCTCCGTCAGCCAAGTGAGGGTCTCAGCTGAGACCAACGGTTTGCCGGCAATGTGAGCAGCTGAGGATGCGAATTTCAAAACTGCAGGATCAGCATCACTGTGGCGTGAATCCCCGGTAGGGTGTAGTCCGGGAATATTAAGTTCAGAGCGTCCAAAAGACTCACATTCCGGAATGTCCACTATGGCATAGAGGTCGATGATGTTGGCAGGGCTGCCATGACTCTGATTGCGAATCTGTGCTCCATGGCTATGAGCCCAACGGGTCCAAAGATCAGTAAAGTTTTCGCGGAGTACACGAGCAAGTGTGGATCGATAGTCTCTTACTATTCTCCCTCTGAGTTCAGTCTGGTTTTCTTTATCCGCAAATTCCGGAAGATATTGCTCAAGGCGATAGCCGTGGTCTTTTGCAAATTCTTCAAACAAACCTTCGGTCCAATCAGATCCATATACTTCATATGAGTCATTAAACATCACCTTAGGGAAAGTCTCTTCCTTACTCTTGAATGCACGGTCAAATCGATCAAGATATTTCTTGACTGCTATGCTGTCGTAATGGTTGACCACATACCCTTCTCCTCCGGGGGCGGCGCGTTTCACTTTCTGGAATGTCCTTCCGGCAAAGAGAGCGTAAACTTCCCAGTTTCCTTTCTTGGGAGCAGTCCAATTGAGAGTGCCGTCTTTTTTAAGCTTATCAGTGATATCGATGCGGGTGTCGCCATTGACTGCAATTATTTTTTCGACAGTGGCGAAAGGACGTTGCTTTTCATCTTGTGGCTCAATTTTGAAATTAAGTTTTTTCCCTGAAGCTACATTCCATTTTTCAATGATTAGCTTCTGGGCGCTTTCAGCTTCTGTAACTTCCGGTCCGCCAAATGGCCAGCCGGTGCCATTGTTCATTTCCGGCTGCAGACCTAAGCGTCGGCTTTCATATGTGACATGGCGGAGCATGTCCATCCATTTGTCGGAGAGATAAGGGATGTCATTCGCTTCGTTGCCTTGCACTCCATAGATAGGGGTTATCTCAAAGCCACCCATTCCTTGGCGTGCAAATTCTTCAAGGTTGAAGGAAAGGCCTTCCGGATCTACTGCACTTCCATGCCACCACCATCTGACAAAAGGCTTATTGACAGTAGCCTCAGCATACCAGTCGGTTGTCGGGTCGTCTGCATGCATGAAGAATACAGCGCTTCCGAATAGGCAAAATGTTGCTAATTTTTTATATTTCGATTTCAAAATCCTAAGAATTAATTGTTGGTTATTCATTTTTTAGTTGGTGAGCAATGAGGAGTATCAGTCCTCATTGCCCTGAAAGATTTCCAATAGGTCAGGGGAGTGGCTTGATGCCTTCCCAACGCACATCCCATGTGCCATCTTTAGGGAATCCCGGGTTCTCGACTTCACATCCGTCCCAGCCTGCCGTCATAAGGGCTACTGCTGTCAGCAAACCTCCGTTGCCGGGGAGATAACATCTGAGTCGATTGTCCTGAAAATTATGTCCATTGGGCAGGTAGGTATTAGTGCGCTTATCCATTAAAAGAGCATTGATTGCCTTTTCAGGTTCACCTATGCGTACGGCACACATTGCAGTTGTAGGGTAGTCCCAACCCCATGTCTTGTCCCAGTTCCAGTTGTTGTATATCCAATCGAAAGTATAGTCAAGAATCTTTGGATCAGCAAGAGGAGAAGCCGGAAGGATACCGAGTGAGCCGAGCACTGCCATATGGTCAGAAGTGAAGCGGATGTCTTCATATGTTTGTGGAGCGGTCTCAGCTGCAAGATAAAGCGAGTCTTTGGCAGCAAGATGCGAAAGATTGCTTGTGATCTTATCCCATTCAGGATTTCTTTCAAGTCCCATTCGTTCTCTCCATTTCTGAGCTGTATTGAGTCCGAAATGCCAGTAAGATAATTCAAATGGAGGATTTACTGTCTCAGATGCTTTGAGAGTTTCTTGGGCTGGAATTATTCCTTTTAGGATATATCTGTTGTTTTCCTTATCCCAATCTGCAAATGAAGCCATAAATTCAGCAGTCTTGTCGATAAGGGGGAAATATTTATGCAGAATAGCTGAGTCCGGGTTTGCCCTGTAAAGGAGTTCAGCAAGATAGATGAGGTGCGGCTGCTGCCAAATAAGGAATGAGCCTACCCCTGAAGGAGCTTCAATTGAAGATGGATCTGTCATCTTCATCCAGCGGATACCTTTGAATCCTTGGCGATCTGCGATTTCCTTAGCGTTAGCTTCTGCTTTCTCATACCACGGAAGAGTTCGGGCAAGGAGATCTTCATGTCCGTAAAGGGCAAACTGAGCCTGGTGCCACCAGATCATTTCAAGATGAAATTTTCCAAACCATGAGTTATATGTCAGTCCGGTTTCCTGCGGAGGGGTAGTTCCAGCGCAGTTTGTTGCAAGAAGGTATTGCGAAAGCACTACACGGCGTTCAAGTTCTTTTGCCCTCGGATCAGTGCAATGGCTGAAGTCAACAACGCCCCCTTCTTCCCAAAACTTCTGCCAGTATTCGCTTGCGTCTTCAACCACTTTCTCAGCAGATGCGTTGTTGCCATCAGTCAAATCTTCTGTAAACTGAGCGGTGATGCTCCATTTATCAGCATCCGGAGTGATGAGGACAGTGTTGGCGGAATGCTTTTCAGCCTCAGTCTTCCCATCCCAATTTAGTGTGATGAAGTAGGAAGTTGAGTCAAGCGAGTGCTTGATGATTGCCTTCCCCGGTTCTGAGACTACGATTTGAGTGGTGTGCAGCGAGTCTGCCTCCCAGTCGCATGCATCATCGCTATGTTTCCCCGTAGGATAGGGGAGACGCAAAGAAATAGGGTGTCGTCCTTCGTCGTTGATTATAGCGGCTACCAAATCCAGTTCCGGATCTACAGAAGTCTTGACTTCCACTTTTTTCCCGGATGAAATGAATTTTGAGTTGATCACTCCGTTCCACATATCGAGAGTCTGATCGATGCCGGAAAGAGACTCTGCATCCATATCATGAAATCCGATTGCTCCCAGATGAAGTCTATGTGGATTCTCCCGGTAATAGTTGGCAGCCTCCTTGTTCCGACCATCCTCTTTGAATTGTACGGAATATAACTCAGTTCTTCCTCGTCCAAAATCATAGCCTTTGAGGGTCTCATCAAATTTATAATCTTCAGTATTTGGAAAACTATGCCATCCCCAGTCGCTCATGGTTCCGAGAGGAACGCCGGCGGAGTAAATCTCAGGGAAAGTCTGAAGTCCTGTGACATCGGCTGTGAAAGCGAAGCCCCCATTCCCGACAGTAAGCGATGCCATTGTGTCAATGGTAGTGACATGTGGATTATTGCGAGTGACGAGTGCATACCGGTCGATTTTCCCGCTGTTTGAGCTACAGCCGGACATGATTGCCGTCGCGACGAATAAATTCGCCGCGACGGTGGTCATTGGTACCGGTGGGTTTTTAAAAAATTTCGCGGGCGCCCGATAGTGAGGGGTTGGTATAGGGG
>CAMWLX010000068.1 GCA_947175225.1 uncultured Porphyromonadaceae bacterium | reverse complement strand
ACCATGTAGAGTCCAAATACCATTTGAATAAGTCCCAACTTCAGGTCTGATTATTTCATCTGTTATTCTATTTCCCCTCTTATCTGTTACATCAATTTTTATATTCTTGATTTCTTTTTCTGGAATAAGTCCAATTCTATATTCTGTTTTATCGTCTGATATATTAATCTTCCATTTGGAAAAATTATCAGATATGTTTCCTTCAAAAATGAGTTCTTTTTCATAGGGCCTTTTCATTTGATATAAAGGAAGTTCTTCATTTATATCATGAAATTGTTTCTTTACCCCATCTGGATACACCAAAGTATATGATTTCGCAGCCGAAAAATCAAAGTTTGGGAAAAGTTTATATCCACTTAGCTTACTTAATTTTTTTGCCTCTTCTCGCGACATAACGAATAACACACCGATTCCTTTAAATTCTAATCTGAAAGGATCTGATAAAATGCTATCTCGCTCTTCGCTATTATCGAATGCCAGTATTCCCCTGTTTATGATCGAGCTCGAAGTGTTAATATTAAATTGCTGGTCATCTGGTATTACATTAGGAGATACTATATTATAAAATGTTTCTGTCTTATTAAAAATCTGATTTTTATAAGTATCCTTAAATTCAAGAATAATATCTCGAAAAAAATTTGCTAACTTTTCAAATGTTTCATAAGGATTGAGCAATCTATAACCTCTCTTGATAGCAACTGCAACTTGTGCTTCCGATTCTCGGAATCCGGTATCCCCGGGAAGTGAGAAATGATATGCTATGACATATGCATTGGGGGTATAGAAAATCGAAAATGTGCCATTAGGAAAAGCACCTCTCTCTCCATCAAAATTACGCTTCTTAACAACATCATCTGTATATAGAATGTAACTGCCCGGGGGCTTAAGTTTTATCTCCTGGTAGCCAGCGGGATTCGCAAATATTCTTATTTCATAATTCATAGTTGAATATATTATTATTTTTATTACAGAAAGTTACTTATTCATCCAATCTATTATTGAATTGAGTTTTGTTGGATTCTTACGTGTACTATAAGTATTCGCTGCAATGACCCTAAGGATTTTTTCTGCATCAGCTTTATTGTATTTTATCATATGCCCTGGATAGACCTTTCCAAGACTGAAAGTGAATATATAAGGATTATGGTTACATTGGGCATTGATGTTGCTTCTTGCCGGATTACATAACCCTTTTATATCCTTTACAAGCCCCTCATATCCTCTTTCGATAACTTCCTGATTTATTATATCGATACTGTTAGGATTACTTAAAAGGTCACTTTTAGAAAGTATGATATGCATCGAATCTATTTTATCCAATAACCCCGGTACTTTATCAATGAATTCAACAACAGCTGAGAGGGCTTCGGCCTGAGTCATTGGAGTTTCCCCTCCTCTCAAATTTACGGTATACGTACGTTTTGGTTTGGGGTCAATAACAAAGAAAAATAATTTCCTATTGTCGTTCATAAACAATTCTTTTGTACCCTTTCCTAATAGCGCATCCAATTTTTCAGGATCTTTTATATCGCTCGCTGCAAAATCGAGTGTCCTTTCCCCAGGCATCTCAATAATACTGATTTTATGATCCTCCTGATTTTCTTCTCCTGAATTTTCTTGTAGGACGCCATCGACTATCTGAATAAATTTATCACTCACCTCTGTTCCGATAAGATTGACATCCGGTTGAATTTCTGAAACTATTTCATTGTCAAAATCATTGTCCCGATCTAAATTATCAAAAGGATTTCTATCATCGCCAACGATTGGAGTCAAATCTTGTTTTATCACGAACCTTGTTTTTGTTGCCTGTGGAAATACATCATTTTCAAGGTAATTCTGAAGTATGCTTGCATATGTATATCCTATATGATCTCCATGTTTAGGGAGCGACAACCGAAGATTACCGCAGCTCCCAATTTTAAACAAACCGGCCAACACCGTTGACTTTCCCGATCCTGGAACTCCAAAGAAATAAACATCAGTATTATTCTTTGCAGATTTAAAGTTTTCTTCAGGAAGAAGGGAGTCCTCAAGAAGATTTCTGTCATCATTATCTGTAGGATGAGTATTGATATGATTTAATACATCATATGTTGCTATTTTAGCATTAACTAAATCTCCCACACTAAATAATGCATCGTAAGTGATTCCCCCATCATATTTTCCATTCAACAGCCAATACATCGATTCTCTGGAATATCTGCTTGGATTGATGCTCATATCCTTCATCATATATTGCCGTATATATTCTTTTTTGGAAGGATGTTTAGCAATTATTTTCATAAAATCCGTTACTGTTGAAGCAGAGTTTCCTAAAATCCCATTGATCTCAGGCATGATATTTAGCTCATTTTCTACTTCAGCTTTTTTCTTTTGGACTTCATCAAGATGTCTTGAATATCGCATTTGATAAGAGTTGATAGCAGATAATTTTTGATTCACAGGGACATCTTGAGCCAATACCATCAATACTCTTTGCCATTCTGCATCATCCTCCTGATCAGATATTTCTTGACGTTTCGCCGAGACTTCATCCTTATGCAAAGAAAATTGATTTTCATAATTATCAAGTGCCATTCGTTTTTCTATAGAAGAAGAACGTGATGCAAGCTTGGAAAGAACATGCTGCCATGCATTTTCATCTTGTTCTTTTAATATATTCTCTTTTTCTGCATCTATGCGGTCTTTTTCTTGTAACTCTATTTTACCTTGAAGTTCTTTTAATTTAATGTCATACTGTGTAAAAGGGTATTCCGATTGAAAAGTCGACAGCAATTTCTTCTTCTCAGTATATGTCAATGTCTGGTCATCTATATTCTTTTCAAGCTGATCAAGAGCTTCTTTTTCCTTTCTTTCCGACTCTCTTTTTCTCTCAGCCTCCAATTCAAGGGCATCCTTTATCTTCTCTATTTCCGGAATTCTTGTTGATCTTTTGTAGTTGTCGATAAAAAATTGGCAATCTTCTATAGTTGCATCAATGCTCTTGCATTTCTGATAGTTTTCTTCTTCTTTTAGTAATAGAAGAGCCGCTTTAATTTTTTGTTTTTGTGGATCTAAGAGGTTCTTTAACTGATCAATTGAGAAACATTCATCATCAATCATCTTGGCTACCATCATAGGAGGGTAATCATTAGGATTGTTAAGAACCGCTAAGATCTTCTGTTGCGTATAATTTTGTGACTTCGGCATAATATTATTTAACTTTAAAATTACAATTTATGACCTGATTCATATACATTTTGCACATTTTTTCTCATCTGAGGTTTCTTGACTGAGTCATCTTTAACACATAAAAACGTCAAACTGCCCAAAAATGCCAAAATCAAAAAAACAATGCATCCGGTAATACTGAATTGCTTTTTCGAGAATATATCTTGTGAATCTTTCCACTCACTTTCTCTATTTTCATAGTCAAGTTCATATGATTGGTCATTCTGTTCTTCAATGGGATTTAGTTTTCTGTAATTTTCAGATAAGGCTCGCTTATGAAGATTATACAATTCTTGAAGAGAAACAAATTCTCCTCCAGCTGTAAAGATATTAAAATTGTGAATAATAGCTTCATTTACTTTCGGGGAGATTGAGTCAAAACTTGTGGAATAGGCTTTGTAAGTAGGCATCATGGCATTTTCAACCCAATCTTTAGAGAATTGCTTTGAATCTTTTGGACTCCAGTTAGCTTGCATAGGGGCTATCTCTCTAAGCAGTGAAGAATTATTTAATTGTATGGCAGTCTTCAGCTTTGATTCGTAATTGTCTTTACGCTTTGTAACCCCATCATTATAGGCTTTATACATATTATAAAAATCATTCATCACCAAGGTTGTCTTGTCAGCCAATTGCTTCTTTTTTGAAGAATCTTGTACATTAAAAAAATGCATAAAACTATCAAGAGAAAGGAATAGAAAAACCACGCTTAAACCAAAGCATATCCAACTAATAGATTTAAACAATTTATTATGGTTGCCCTTACGTTTAGCCATTATTACAGCACTTGTCAGTAAAATGATCATGGGAAGTATATACCACATATTGCCCAGTGCAATCGCAGTGACTCCTTGGACACTGATAAATTCGCCTAAAGCAGCAATTGCTATAATTATGAGGATAGCAATCAGCGAAATCCAATCTTTTCTTTTCATTTTTTATTTTTTAGTTATTTGATTTCCATTGTTTAGCTAATGTAATAGCTTTATCAAGCTGAATCATGGGACCAACAGGATCCGAAAGTTTCAATCCTGACTGCTTCAGGATTTGAATAATATCCTTAGTATTCAACTTGGGATTAATGCTTTTGATAAGTGCTACACTTCCTGCAACTACAGGAGAAGCCATACTTGTTCCTTGCATGGTTGCATATCTATTTCTATTAATGGCATTATATATGTTCACACCTGGGGCTGAAACCGTACTATAGTTGGTTGGCCACCCAGGAAAATCTCCATAGTTGCTGAAGTCTGCTTTATTACGATTTTGATCGATAGCCGATACTACGATTACCCGGTCATTTCTTGCTTTTGAAGCAAACCCTGAAAGTACATTTTCATTTCCCGCCGCAACGACTATAGTGCAACCATGCTTATCAGCAATTTCGTAAATTCGTTCCCATACTTTAGACAATCTTTGATCTTGATGAGATATGTAGCTTTGTTGGCTGGCAACGGGAAGTGCCCTGAACCAATCAGGAACGTAGGGTCCTAAAGATACATTTATGACAGAAGCTCCATTATATATTGCATATAGAATACCATCAATAATAGAAGTACTCAACATTGTTCCATCTGATGTTGCCACCTGCACGGGCATAAATTTACATAAAGGGGCTATTCCGCTCACCCCTGTTCCATTATCTATTCCACCTATAGCTGTAGCAGCAACGTGAGTGCCGTGATCAGTTCCATCATTTTCGATTATTGGATAAATGTGAGTGTTCCTCTCTGGAATATTCATAGGTTTTACTATCTTGCCTTTAAATTCCGGATGATTTAGATCAAAACCGTTATCTACAACCGCAACTATGATCGTAGAATCTCCTTTTGTAGTATTCCAGGCTTTCGGAACATTAATTGCGTCGAAATACCAAGACTTTGACTTACTGGAGAAATCCGGATCAGATGGATTATAAGATAATCCGAATACCTCCTCATCAAAAAGCAAGAAATCAAATTCAGGCATCTGTGCATTTAAATTATCCTTCAAGAATTGTCGTTTATTCTCAGGAATTTTAAGTTGCATTCTATAGGAAAGTGTGTCAAAATATATAAATGCATAATCATCTTGGGGATAAAGGCGTTTGAATTCTGACATAAATGCTTTGCCGGTATTTTCATTTTCTTTCTCAAGCAACACATTGATTCTGTTACCTACAATCGTAATCAATGAATCACCGGGATCAAAAATAATATCACCGGGATCTATCGGATAAATGGTACCTCCACCTTGTCCTGGCGGAAGGGGCGTTATTGGAAGAGAAGGATTTTGTGGACTCGGAAAACGCCCCCCCTCTGTAGGATCAGTGGGATTATATGGATACGGAAGTGACGGATCGGTTGGATCAAATTGTCTGGAAATTGGATTTCGATCATAATCATGGTTGCCAAACAGCCCCATAAGAATAGCCATTATCACGGCAAAGAGACACAAACCTAAAACAATAGTCCAAAAGAAGCCGAAGCCCATATTGTCATTATTTTCAGAAGACATTTAATTGATCTTTAGATGGATGCCTTTATAGCGTTCCGACTTGTATCGAATCTGGCCAGAAGTTTTCCAAGAAGCCGATTCGCTTCTACATTATAATTGCCTGCTTCATACGCAAGTGCAAATGACATAATTACAAATGCAAGCCACCGACGCATATTGACATAAGATGGCAATTTCGTAAGCTGTCCTCCTTCTCCTTCATTAAGCATTTCAAGTTGGCTGAAGAGATAGTTTAATTGCTCTTCATCACTATTGATGGGTTGATAAAACATTTCATCCGTGATAATTGATGGAAGCTTATAAAGCTCGATATTCTTTTCAACACGCTCTTTATCTTCATAAGAAAGCAACGAATAGCCCATATCCATTACAAAATCATTGTATACACTCGAAGCTATATCGGCAATCATTGCCTCATTTTGTGGAGCAATAGCTGGCGCGTAATCCACATATTCTTTGATAGAATTAGAGATATGTTTGGTCAACTCCACCTTTTTCATCATCTTGACAATATTCTCAACAAAGTCAGAGAATAATACTGTATCAAAACCAGCTCGAGTGAAAGCAATACTGTTTTCTTGCTTCATGAGGTAATCCCCCCAATGATTGACAAAAGCCTCAGCCAATACCATACTTGGGCTACAGTTCCTCTTATAGGTAGAACTGAATAAAATTTTCAGATCGCATCCTTTAAGCAATGGGTCATTCGGTCCGTTTATACCAAAAACGGACTTTAATATTTCCATATTTTCTTTAAAACCTTCTTCAGTATCATCCGAATTAAAATTATATCCGGCTTCTTCAACCGCCCTGATCAAAGATTCATATTTTTGAATCTTAGTTTGATCTTGAATTTTTCGACTGTGTATTATATTAGAAAAGAAAGATGCCAAATATCCGCTATTGACCTGTAGAAACTGTATAAGTTGTCCAAAGAATTCTGGACTCTCTTCATAACAACCTAAAAGTGAAAACTTAAATCTCTTCCCCGTACGGATATTCTTCTCTAAGAGCTGAGCTTCAGTTTCATCGTGATACTCAGATTTTATGATGGCATTTACACTGTCTGTAAGCTGAGCGAGTTCCTTATTGAATTTCTTTTCTCTGGCGCTGGATGCTTTCTCGCTTGCTGATGCCAAACGCTTAAGCATATAGTAGGAACCATCATTGCCGACTGTTGAGGCCACATTCCATGCAAGCTCTGGATTACTAAAAAATATATTTATATGTTTATCGCGTAAAAATATCTCCTTCAATTCTGCTCGCTCCTGTACTTTTAATTCTTCAGTCTCTGGACCGGGATATCCGTGGAATAATCGATTACCCTTATCATGGGAATCGCTACTAAAGAAATAATCTCGGAGAAGAAACGTATTATCAAATTTTTTATTAGGCAACCACTCGTCAAACCACTTATTAGACTCATGGTCAATAACCTCAGAATACCAAATGGTTCCAAAACGTCTTTCCCATATCTTTGTGTCTATTGTGTTTTTAATCACTAAGTCCATATTGTAGAATGTGGATACAAGAAACAAGGGTGGGACATCATATTCTATCAGATTCTCTTCTCTTGACTTTGCATCGGATCCAATGTATGTATTAACCCATTCATTTAGGATGGGAGCCACCAAATTAGGTGTAGTATTCTTATATGTATGACAGAACATCAATATGCTTAAGCGGTATTCTTCACTATATTTGTTAAATAAATAACTTACCTTACTTCGTAAAAGTAATTTTACGATTTGCTTAAGAATTTCAGAAGGCCGATAACCAAGATCTCGACCGCGTGCCCCGGGAAAGTCAAGTAAATCAACGCTTTTTAAGAAACTTTTCTTGAATGATTGACCAAATCCGGCATTACGCATCATTGCCATATTTTCCTCTGCAGTGCGTGATTGAGAAGCTCTGATGTGATCCAAATTAAAAACTACATCATCCTCCAATACACTTGAGTCTATATGATAAACTGCCTCAGCTGTCATTGCACTTAAAAGCCCTTTATTTAGATTAACCTCTCTTCCCGAAGGAAGAAGCACTTTCGTTGTTATACCAGTAAGCAACGACGTTTGAGAATCCGAGCTTCCTTTCATTATTTCTATGGAGTCTCTAACAAGATTAAGCACATCTACACACATAAGAGTAGAAGCACCATCATTGTTGTCGTTGAGTACTGGCTTTATCGATATGTAAACCTTATCATTAAAATCCATATTTTTCAGAGCCGCCACATACAATGAAAATAGCGCATTGTATGTTTCGTTACATTTCCACAATGGAGAAAAAACATTCACCCATTCATTCAGTGGAACATTTCTTATAATTGTACACAACGTGTCGAAATAACCAGAACTTACATAAACTGCAGTTGTGACCGGATTATGTTTAGAAAGATAATCTTCTATATCCTCTATATCATCTTCTGTCAAAGGATTTTCTTTTATTATTGGTCGGTCACTGTATTGTTCGGCAATACGTCCGGATATCCCTTTTAAATCATTTTCATTATATGGTACGTATCCGGTAATGTCCTTCATGAAACTATCGGATAAAAGTGTGACAAAATCTGAAATAGAAAAAAGTTTCAGCATCACTGGAAAACGAGGATTCTGTATAAAATCTGTCGAAGTAAATCTCGTGACAACTCCTGTGCTCTCTTGTTCATCAGTGATATTGTTGCAGTTATTTCGAAAATCAATCATATTCCCGTCATCATCGGGCACCATTAATAGTCCCTCTTTAGTACCAAGTAGACTTGATATAATATATGACTTCCCTTGCTGACTTTCTCCATATGCGGCTATTGAGGGATTGTCAATCATGGCATTGTAGATGCGTTTCATACAGCGACGTGCCTTTACCAACTCCTTTACTAATGAAAGTTTCTTCCCCGACTGGGTATTTTCATTAGTCCAGTCTATCATTTGAGATACCTGGTCTATAGCCTCTTGCAGCTTATTTACATTTTTTTTTGTTATCATAATTCCACCTTGTTTCTTAATTAAAGGAAAATGCTCCATTATCAAGCCAATAACTACCGGTTGCTCCATTACAATCTGGAAGTACAATAGATTGAATCGACAATTCCAGAAGATCTGTTATTGGTTGATTATTTCTATCAATTGCGTTCTGGAGTGTCAGCAATTCCTTATTTTGTGAGAAAACACGATTAATAGTAACTCTAACTCTACTAAGATCATAACCACGTGTTGATTCTCCTGTTTTGACTTTTACTACATATAGAGGCCTGGATTGATAATATTCAGTATTGATCTGCTTACAACCTAAATAAAAAGGTCGTCCGTTAAGTGAACACGTGAAACTGAAAGTACTCTTATCCGGCGATAGCATTATATCCTCACTATGAATACGGTCATTTGAAATATCGAGACTTCCTATGAAATTTGCTGTTGAAGTCATACGCTTCCTCATTTTGCTCATATCCAAATTAAAATTAGGAAGAAAACCGTGTTCTCCTTTATATGCGACTACAGCTCCAACTGCAACCACTGGTTTAAGATCCAGAAAATATCCCATGGAGTCGCTGGAAGGAAACCAACGACCAACTTTATAACAATTCCACTTTTTCTGACTACTCAGCAGATTATCATTTCGTGGAAGAAGTCTGATTAATCTGTCTGGAGAAACCGGGAAGAATTCGAGAAACAGGTCTGTGATGGCTTCCAAAGATGTAGGTCGTCCTGCTAAAAGAACTACATCGACCTGATATGAATGCAGTATGATTGAAAGTTGTTTAAGGAGAGGTTCAATACGACTTCGAATACACTCGGTTATTATTTCAGGAGAATAATTCCATCTTAATGATTGGATTTGGATTCCAAAACGTTTATCGAAATACTCTAACAAATGAGGAGAAGGTGGATTATTCGCAAAAATTTCCTCATAAGTTACATCTCGAGCGACCTCAAGATTCTTCATCATATCCATCATCTTTTGAGCTATGGGGACTGAAACTTGAACATTGAAATCATTGCGCATAATCCTGTCGAGTTCTGTCAAAGCAGGTGCATCATTACTAAAGAATCCCACAACTTTAGCCTTAGCAGCTTCAGACAGATATTCATATTCATCATCACGAAGATTATTAAGTCTCGCTCCTGCCATATTACAGAGAATGGCGTTGTAGATACTACCATACCCGGGAATTGGCTTCCCTGTAGGAGAAGGATCTCGAAGAACAACCCTTAGAACAATCTCTCTGAGAAGATCATCACCGGCTAAATTGAAACTATCCCAGAATAATGGAATCGGGGTCAATGTACTGCTGTTTGCTTGCTGATCATATTGGTAGGAACATATCATCAAGTCCGTAGTTCCGGCTCCAATATCTATGGATCCAATGGTGAGGCTACTTTTCTCGTATCCATCATTCTTGAATTCAGGTCTTATATGACCTTTAGCCTCTATCAATTTCCTACCATCTCCACGATAACGGTCAACAATTTCACTGTAAAGATAGACCATCTGACAACAAGTAGCCTCGTCAAAACCCCATTCTACTTTTTTATCAAACATTTCTTGACGAGTTATTCTCAGGTCAGATTCCGAAGGAACTATTGACACCATATCCTCCCATTCTTCGGCCACATAATCTGTAAAAAGCACCTCAGGATCACGACTTCTAATTATTGCAATCATCGCGTCATGTGCACATTTCCTTAATATTATTTGTTCTTCCTGCGACATGGCTGTGGGACACGTGACAATGATATTCTCTATTACCCTCTTACGATCTTCATTTCCTCGACCAGTCTCAATATCCCTGTAGTTATATGAATTGATTTGCAACATAGCTTGCTGAAGTATTTCAATCATGACCATTGTCATTAATGATCTTCGAGAGAAAGAACTTCCTTCACTTTGAATGTCACCAAGAGTATCTTGGGGCAGACGGAATGTTCCATCAACTTTAAGCTGTTCGCTTAGAAACTTTACATATACTGTATCTCTCTGAGGAGCGACTGGTTCGCTGGTAGTCAGTAAAAATTCCCATTTTCCTGAAAATGGCTCAGAATCCCATAAATACCTCTTTGGACTTGAATGGTGGGTTAACCTTGCACTTTGACCGTTATTTTTTTGTTCGCATGCAATAAGACGGTGAGCCTCTTCTCCTACTCGGACAAAGCTACGCCAACCAAAAACATTTCCAAGGCCCATGTTGTCTTCGCCAAATTCAGTTCGATGAAATGCCAAACGCATATCAAATGATCCGCTATAGTTGCGCCAGGGTTCTTGTATATCTGTAAGTGAAAGAAGAGTTCCTTTAGTTAAGTCATGATCCTCATAGATAACCCCACATGTACGAGAATTCCCAATGTCCAAGACCAGGTCTACACTTATCGGAGTAAGATCATCGTTAAATAATTTTACTACAGGACATGCACCAGGGATTAACCTCAACTGAGTAAAAAGAGAGATATAAAAACCCATATGGCGACAACGCTGAATAAAATTTCCTACAGGATAAGCAGGCATTACATCCTGTCCAAATATTAGTTGTGCCATATAGTTGCTTACCCAATCATTTTCATCTAAAAATGCGATATATTGAGAAATACGATTACAGACACTATATTGAAGATATTTAGTATTTTCTGGAAATTCGGGGAGAATTTTATCATACTCATCACAATTTTTTGCTGTGTCAAAAGCCCATGTAAGACGATACCGATTCGTTTTCTTACCTTTTTCTATTTCATCAATCCTTAGTCGACACCACTCTGTAGGAGTGCAGTCAAAAGTTTCATCATTTTCAAATAAAAACATTGGTACAGGAATCCATTTTCCAAGAATGCGTTGAAATGGAGTAAAAGAATTACCTTCGTTGTCAAACAATTGAAAAGATCCTTCAATATTATATTCTCCATAACATTGATTTCGAGGGATTGAATAAAGTGTATTATCATTGATCTTTTTTCGGTCAATGACGGGTTGACCGGCGATATCAAGCAAATCCTTTTCATCCCCTAATATGTTTGAAACTTGTTTTACACATCCCTGTTCTCTTAATTCACTTACAAGATAGCTGTTGTTTTGATACGGATATGCAAGTTCAAAGCAATTTACATTGGGTTCTCCACTTGGGTACTCAGCAAAATATAATGTTGGAGTTGGAGATTCACCTACTTGAATTGTTTCAGAAGGATTAAATTCGATTTCATTACATATAAATTGTAATCCGGTATTAGCGATTAGTGTAATCTCTTTCATAGAACTATAT